>CAVFCO010000060.1:5466-15814 GCA_963620955.1 Alistipes senegalensis
ATAACAGATAAAATTTTAAACTTTGAAAATCTTTAAAATTTCTTAAAACTCTTTATTTTCAACTATTTTTGTAATATAATTTCTTTGTAGAAATAGTTAGGATAGTTGACGTGAAAAAAGAAAAATATCATTTTATTGCAATCGGCGGAATTGGAATGAGCGGACTTGCAAAATACCTATTACAAGAGGGTTTTGAAGTATCAGGTTCAGATATCAACGATAGCAAATATATTGACGAAATCAGAAGTTTAGGTGCAAAAGTTTATATAGGACACGATGAAAAAAATGTACCTGACGACTGCATCGTTGTCGCAAGTTCAGCAATTAGAGAATCTAACCCTGAAATTCAAAAGGCAAAACGTTTAGGATTACCTATTTTTCATCGTTCTGACGTTTTAAAAACTGTTTCAGAACGTTCAAAATGTTTTATTGGTTATGCTGGAACTCACGGAAAAACTACAACTAGCGGACTTTCAGCATACGTTATGGAGAAAGCAGGACTAAAACCATCTTACGTTGTAGGCGGAATTATTCCAGAAATTCATACAAACGCAAACTATCAAACTGATAACTATTTCGCAGCAGAATTAGACGAAAGCGACGGAACTGTTGTTAAATACAACCCTCACATTTTGGTTATAAATAATTTGGAAGCAGACCACTTAGATTTCTACAAAAACGGTTTATCTTCACTTATTGAAACGTTTGACGGATTAATCTCAAGACTTCCAGAAGAAACAAAAATACTTATCAATAATGACAACGACGGAAACAAGCAGTTAAAAGGACACAAATTCATTACATTCGGTCTAAATAATGCTGATTATATGGCTAAAAACATTGAATTAACACCAACAGGAAGTACTTTTGATATTTATCACAACGACAAATTTTTAACAAATTTAAAAATAAAACTTCTTGGAAAACACAACGTATACAACTCTCTTGGAGTTTTCGCAAGTTTAGTAGAAGCAGGCATTGACGTTGATAAAATTGCCGAACACTTTGCAACCTTTACTGGTATGGGCAGACGTTTTCAACACATTGGCGATGTAAACGGTGCTGTAATTTATGACGATTACGCTCACCACCCAACAGAAATCAAGGCAACACTTTCTGCATTAACGGAATTTCCTGACAAACACGTTATTGCAGTGTTCCAACCACACAGATATACTCGTCTAAAAAGTTTATGGAATGAGTTTTTGAATGCATTTGAAAAAGTTCCACACGTTGTCGTAACAGACGTATACGCAGCATCAGAAGATGCAATTGACGGTATCAGTGGCGAAAATTTTGCAAAAGATTTGCAAAAACACTGCCCAAATTGCGAATATGTTTCAGGCTCAATTGAAGATGTAGCAAAAGCCTTGTATCCACAAATTAAAAAAGATGATATCGTTGTAGGCTTAGGGGCTGGAACAATTACTGCATTAGGAAAAGATTTACTAAAATTAAACGCAGGTAAATAACCGATGAATATTGAAGTTATTGAAAATTTTAACGCAAAAAATTTAACTTCTTTTAAGGTTAGCGGACTGATTTCCAAAGCATACTTTCCAAAATCTGCAGAGGAACTAGTTTACCTTTTAAACACTCTTGAAACCCCTTTAGTATTGGGCAATTGCTCAAATATCTTGATATCTTCTGACGGTTACAATGGCGATGTGATATTCACAACAAAATGCAACTCAATAAAAGTTGAAGATACAAAAATTTATGCAGAATGCGGTGTTAAAGGTCCTATGGCATCAAAGGTTGCAAAAGATAATTGTTTAAGTGGATTTGAATTTATGATTGGCTTCCCTGGGTCAATTGGTGGCGAAATTTATATGAATGCATCTGCTCAAGGTCAAGCAATTAGCGATTTTCTAGTATCTGCAACCGTTTTTGATATGGATTTAAAAAAAGAAATTAAACTATCAAAAGAAGATTTAAAATTTGATTACAGACACTCAATTTGTCAGGATAAAAATTATGTAGTTATTTCAGCAGAATTCAACTTGCAAAAAGATTTGCAAGAAAAAATTGACGAAAAAATGCAATATAACTTGAATTTTAGACGTAATCATCAACCGTCATTAGCACTACCAAATTGCGGAAGTGTATTCAAAAACCCTGAAAACAATTCTGCAGGACGACTTCTTGATAGTGTTGGTGCAAAAGGATTTTCTGTTGGAAACGCAAGAGTTTGGGAAAATCACGCAAATTTCATAATTAATAACGGAGCAACATCGCTAGATATATTAAATTTGATGTTGTTGATGTACAATAAAGTAGAAGAAACTCACAATATAAAACTTAAACCTGAAGTTATTTATATTGGAAACAATTCAGAAAAAGAGGAAAAAATATGGAAAACATTAAAGCAAAAATAAATAAGGATACAAAAATCGGTGTTCTTTGTGGCGGAATGTCATCTGAAAAAGATGTTTCAATGCGTTCTGGCAAAAACTGTTTTGAAGCATTGAAAAGATTAGGCTATCACAACAGTGAATTAATCGTTGTAGATAAAGACATCGCACAAGTTTTGAAAGAAAAACAAATTGAAGTTGCATACATTGCTCTTCACGGAAAATATGGTGAAGACGGTTGCATTCAAGGTTTATTAGAAATTTTGCAAATTCCGTACACAGGTTGTGGCGTAATGGCTTCAGCAATTTGTATGAACAAAGAATTTACAAAAAGAGTTCTCACAAATTGTCCAGAAATTCCACTAATCAAATCCGTTTTCGTTAAAAAAGGCGAAGATGTTAAAGAAAAAACAAAAGATTTGAACTATCCATTGATTACAAAACCTGTTTGCGAGGGTTCAAGTTTTGGTATGACAAAGGTTAACGCACCAGAAGAACTTGAAAAAGCCTATAAAGAAGCGGTAAAATTCAATGATGATGTATTAATCGAAGAATTTATCGACGGATTTTTCGTAACTGTAGGGGTTTTAGAAAATGAGAATAAAACTTTTGCAACTGAAATTCTTGAAATCAGAACAAAAACAGAATGGTATGATTTTGACGCTAAATATACAAAAGGCTTATCAGAATTTATTTTACCTGCAAACTTAAGCGAAGAAGCAACAAACTTAATCAAAGATTTGGCAATCAAATCACACATCACAGCAGGTTGCAACGGTGTTTCAAGAGTTGATTTTATGATAAAAGATGAAACTCCATACTTCCTAGAAATCAACACAAGCCCTGGAATGACTGACACAAGCGATTTACCAGCACAATCAAAAGTTATGGGCATTGACTACGACAATCTTGTATTACTTATTTTAAATAGTGCAGGCTTAAACAAATAATGAACGAAGAAAACGAAAATGAACAAGAAGAATACGAATACAGTGAAGAATATATAAAAACTCGTATCCGTAGAAATAAACAAGAAAGAACTGTTCGACGTACAAACATGTGGATGCGTCGAATGAAGGTTCTTTTGCGTTTTTTGACAATCTTAGTTTTAATTTTCGTTTGCTATAAGTTGATTAGATTGCACCAATGGTATATGTCGCCAGATGCTTTTGACAACATTAATAGCCCTTATTTAGAAATCGTAAATAACAAAATTGTTCCAAAATATTATATTCTTGCAGCACTTAGAAAAAATGAAGTGCCAAAAATTCCGATATATATGTTCAATACAGACGAAATCAGAAAAAATATTCTTGAACTTGAACCTGTTGAAAATGTTTATATCAGACGTTTTTGGTTTCCAGCAAGACTTCAAATTATTGTGCAAGAACGAAATCCAATTATAACTATAGCACCTGATGAAAAAGTAGAACCAATTGCGTTCTTCACAAAAGGTGGTAAACTTATCGGACGTGATTTCTTACCACTTGACCCGTCTTTTAAAACAATAAGAATCTTAACTTACGGAACTCAAGGCGACGATTATAGACACTGGGACGAACAACGCATAGAAATGCTTGAAAAAGTTGCAAAAACAGTAAAATCAGTAACAAAAGAACCTCTAGATTTTATTGATTTGAGAAACCCAAAAGATGTTTATATTCAAATTAATGGATTAAAAATAAGACTTGGCGAACTTGATGACACTTGTTATGACAGAATTTTAAGACTTCCATCAATTATGCCACAGGTAAAAACTTTAGATAAAAAAATCAAATACATAGACTTACGTTGGAAGAACGCAAGTTACATCAAACTTGAAGAATAAGGAGTCGAAAATGAAAATTAAACTAGCACAAATCAAATATAAACAAGCAGATTTTGAATACAGTTACAACCAAATCGTTAAAAACTTTGATTCTAACGCAGATTTAATGATTTATCCTGACGTAAAATCAACAAATTCAATGGATTTTGACAGTAATTACACAAAACAAAACGAAGAATTTTTTGAAAAATTATGCCAAAACTTCAAAAATAATACTGTTTTAATTGGAGATAAATTAATCAAAAACGGCAAATTACACAATCTTTTGGACGGATATTTTGATTGCCAAAACAAAAAAGTTTATGTTTCAAACGAATACAAAGACAACGTAAATTGCGATTTGTACGTACTTGCAAAAAATAGTTACTATACAATAAATTCTCTTGAAAATTTCGTTGAAAACTTAGTTCCACAACAAGATTTCATCTACGTAAATTCAATTATGCTTTCTGATGAAAATGTATTTGCAGGTCAAAGTTTTGCAAAAAATTCTAAAAATGAAATCGTTGCAGAATTACCGCTTTTAGAAGAAAAAGTTGAAGAAATTAATTTCGAAAATAAAGTAAAACCTACAAAATTCGACGAAAACGAAGAAATTTTCAAGGTTACAACTTATGCAATGAAAGAATATTGCGAAAACACAGGATTTAAAAAAGTTGTTTTAGGACTTTCTGGCGGTATTGATTCTGCCCTAACAGCAGTTCTTGCAAAAGAAGCAATGGGTGAAGAAAATGTTTACGCAATTATGTTACCAAGCAAATATTCAAGCGAGGGCAGTATTACAGATTCAGAAAAACTTGTTAAAAACACTGGAATTAACGTAAAAACAACTCCAATCAAACCTTTGTTTGATTGCTTTATGGAAAATGTTGCAGACGAAAACAAAATGGATTTAGCCGAAGAAAATCTTCAATCAAGACTTAGAGGCGTAATCTTAATGTTTGCATCAAATAGAGATAACTGTTTGCTACTTTCAACAGGCAACAAATCAGAAGTTGCTTGCGGTTACGGTACATTGTATGGTGATATGTGCGGTGGCTTAAACGTTATAGCAGATTTGACAAAAACAAGAGTTTACAAATTAGCAAATTGGTTAAATAGAAACGGCGAAGTAATTCCACAAGAAATTATCGACAAAGCACCATCTGCAGAACTTCGTCCAAACCAAAAAGACCAAGATTCATTGCCTGAATACGCAGTTCTTGACCAAATCATTGAAGATTATATTGAAAACCAAATTTCTTATGAAGAATTGATTTCAAAATACGATAAAAACACTGTAGATAAGACATTAAAACTAATTTACAGGGCTCAATTCAAGAGAAATCAAGGTTGTTTAGGTATTCGTTTGACAGAAAAATCATTCTGTTCTAGCGTTAAATTACCTATTATTCAACATATTTATTAACAAACAGGTACTTAAAATTTGAAAAATTTTCAATTAAGTATTACAATAAACACACACTATACACATTGATTTCAAAGGGATATATCATTTATGAAAATACATATGCAAGTATTAATTGCAATCGGCTTAGGTTTAAAACGTAACTGGCACATATTTTTCGGTATTATTGCCGGTATTATCGTCGGAATACTTTTAAACGGACACCAACATTCAACAATATTTAACGTGCTAACTTTTGTTGGTCAAGCATTTGTAAGACTTATTCAAATGGTAGTTATTCCACTTGTTGTATCATCTGTAATCATTGGTATTGCAAGTATTGGCGACAATCGACAACTTAGCAAATTTGGACTAAAAATGGTTGTTTATTATAGCATAATAACAGTTCTTGCCGTAACTATTGGTCTAACTTTGGCTCTAACAATTCGCCCTGGAGATGGTGCTGGACAATATATTGATTCTCAAACTGCGGTAGAAATTCAACAACAAGTTGCCGCAACTATTGAAAACCAAAGAGAAAATCTTTTAAATATTTTATTAGATTTCATTCCTAAAAACCCTCTATCATCGTTGGCTACTGGCGATATGGTTCCAATTTTATTGTTTGCAATTGTGTTTGCGGTTGCTCTTGCAAGAATCGGAGAAATCAACAGACCTGTCATATCGTTCTTTGAATCCGTATTTGCGGCAACAATGAAAGTTACAGACTGGATAATGTATCTTGCAGCCCCTGGGGTGTTCGCATTGACAGCAACAGCAATTGCAAGTTTTGGATTAAATGTTTTCTCAAGTATTTCAAAATACTTAATTGTAGTCATTGTCGGCTTGGGTATTCAGTTATTCGTTGTTTACCCAATATTCTTAAAAGTATTTTCAAAAGTACCAGTACTTACTTTGTTTACAGCGATTACAGAAGCAATGATGGTTGCATTCGGTACAGCAAGTTCATCAGCAACTTTGCCTTTGACTATCGCATGTTGTGAAAAAAGAGGTATCTCACATAAAATTTCAAGTTTCGTATTACCACTAGGTGCAACACTTAATATGGACGGAACAGCATTAGTTCAAGCCGTTGCGGTATTATTCTTAGCACAAGCATACGGAGTTGATTTGTCAGTACTTATGATTCTTCAAATCGCAATTTTCACAATCATTGCATCAAGCACTTGTGCTGGTATTCCAGGAACTGGTTTAATCACAATTGTTTTAGTTCTTAACGGAATGGGCTTAACTCCAGAACAATTAATCTCAGGCTTTGCATTGTTATTCACAATGGACAGAATCACAGATATGTTACGCACAATGATTAACGTAACCTCTGATGCCGTTGTTGCAGCAACAATTGCCGATAACGAAAACGAAATAAACTACGATTTGTTAAACAATCCGGATAGTTATAATGACGTTATCTAAAAAAGAAATCGGCAAACTAGGAGAAGATTTAGCCTGCAAATATTTAGAAAAAAACGGTTATAAAATTATTGAAAGAAACAAGCATTTTTCTCGTTTTTGTGAAATAGATATTATTGCCCAAATCAAACGTACACTTGTTTTTGTCGAGGTTAAAACAAGAAGAACTAACAATTTTGGAACACCTTTTGAAGCAATAACACGAACAAAACTTAACCATATCCGTCAAGGTGCTTTATCTTACTTAAGTGAAAATAAAACGACTTTTTTAAATTTCCGTATTGACGTTATTGGTATTACACTTGAGCCAAAAGAAGAATTAAAACATCTGCAAAATATATAAATTTTGAATAATCACAAAGAGAGAAGATACCGCAACAAGTTCAGTATGACAAAAGATTATAGTCGTCTCGCCTAAGTTAAACACATTACGAGATTTTGTATTTGTAAATGTAACAAAAACTCCATATACTCGAAATTTTTAGGAAGAACTGGTGTTTATTACTGTATAAACGAAATAGAGAATAAATTAGATGGACTTTGTGTAACTCACATGTTTGATTCGGACAACGAAATTTGGACAACAGGATTTTTAACAGTTTCAGACGACCCATTCAGATTCCTACACGAATTGGGGCATGCGACTGACTCTTGCGATAAAAAAGTAAAACTTGTAAGAAACGAAGAAGGAAAACTTGAAAAGAAAGTTATAGGTATGATTAGCGATGACGACAATTTCAAGAAAATCTATTCTGAAGAAAGCAAAAATTTCTTAAAAGAATTTCCAACAAATGAACGTGAACACATTGACTACTTCTTAAATAACAACATTGACGGTGCAAAAAATCAAGGCAAAAAGGAAACTGTTGCAGAAACTAACGCAATACTAAACACATACCAATCAACAGGTTTGTTAGGTATCAGAACCCAATATTTACAACAACATTTTCCAAAAACAATCGCTTATTTGAGTAAAAAATTAACTCCGACAAAATAATTTTATTTAACAAAATGCGGATAATTTTCTTCATAGAATTTATCAAATTCGTCGTTCAAAATTGCTTTTCTGCAAGATTTTGCAAAGTCTATTAAGAATTTAATGTTGTGGATAGACATCAATGTAGATGCAGTCGCTTCTTGGCATCTAAACAAATGACGAATGTATGCTTTTGTATGATTTTTGCAAGCATAACAATCACAATTAGAATCTAGAGGTGATGCATCTTCTTGGTATTGTTTATTTTTAATACATCTTTTGCCGTCATGAGTAAAAAACGAACCGTGTCTTGCGTTTCTTGTTGGCAAAACACAGTCAAACATATCAACACCACGTTTTATACCGTCTAATAAATCTTCCGGAGTACCAACCCCCATTAAATATCTTGGTTTGTTTTGAGGTAAAAGAGGAGTTGTTAATTCTGTAAAGTGATTCATTGTTTCTTTATCTTCACCAACAGACAATCCGCCAATTGCGTATCCTACGGCATCATAAGAAGAAATTACACTAGCACTTTCACATCTTAAATCATCAAAAAACGCACCTTGAACAATTGGAAACAATGCTTGTTTAGGGTTTGTTTTCGCCTTAAAACATCTTTCAAGCCAGCGATGAGTTTGTTCCATAGCCTTTTTTGCTTCTTGATAAGTACAAGGATATGGAGAGCAAACATCAAATGCCATCATAATATCAGCACCGATATCCTCTTGAATTTCCATTGATTTTTCAGGAGAAATAAAGTGTTTTGAACCGTCTTTTGGATCTCTAAATTCAACACCCTCTTCTGTAATTTTTCTCATTTGAGCAAGAGAGAACACTTGAAATCCGCCTGAATCAGTAAGAACAGGTTTATTCCAGTTCATCCAACCGTGAATACCGCCGAATTTTCTGATTAATTTTGTACCTGCTCTTAAATATAAATGATAAGAATTTGCAAGAATAATTTGAGCACCAGTTTGCTCAATATCTTGCCCAATAAGCATTTTTACAGCAGAATTAGTTCCAACAGGCATGAATATCGGAGTTTCAATATCGCCGTGTGGAGTATGTAAAACACCGGCTCTAGCACCAGTGTTTTTGTCTACATGAACTAAATCATAACTAAAATACTTATTGCAATCCATCAACAACTACTTCCATCATTGTTTTCCAGTTTGTGCAAAGTTCTTTTTCTACATCAAAGTAAATAGCCATTTCTCTTTCAGCAGAAGCAACTGAATCAGATGCGTGAATACAATTACATTTCATTAATGTAGAATAATCTGCTCTGATAGAACCAACGTCTGCTTTGTCAGGATTAGTTGCACCAACAATGTGTCTAATTTCTTCAATTGCATCAATACCTTCAACAACCATAGCAACGATTGGAGCAGATGTAATAAATTTGATTAAACCATCATAGAAAGGTTTTCCAACATGCTCTGCATAGTGTGCTGCTGCTTGTTCGCCAGTAACTTCAAGCATTTTCATTGCAATAATTTTGAAACCTTTTTCCTCAAAGCGTGTAATAATTTTACCCATTAAACCTCTTTGAACTGCGTCTGGTTTAATTGCAACAAATGATCTTTCAATATTCATTTTAATAATCCTCGTTTCTGTAATTAGACATAACATATAAATTATATACTAAACATAGAAAAAAGCCAAACTTGAAAGTTCATCAATAAAAATCGGCGATTTTGCGTTCCGCAAAATCGCCGATTAAAATATGTTTCAATGAACTATGCTTCTGTAGTTTCAGCTGGAGTTTCTTCAGCAGGTGCTTCTGCAGCCGCTTCTGCTTCTGCTTCTGCTTGTTTTTTTGCTTCTTCTTCAGCCGCTTTTTTAGCCATTGCTTTTTTAGATAATTTAACTGTTTCTGATTTTTTGTAGTTCAAAGAACCGTCATCGTTACAGTTTTTGATTAAGTATGCAACAGTTTCAGTTGGTTGAGCACCTTTAGATACCCAATCTAATGCTGCTTGTTTGTCCAATTTCATAACTTTTGTTTTAGGGTTATAGTGACCTAATTCTTGAATTGGAGCACCTTCACGTTTAGTTGTTGAATTGATAACAATAACTCTGTATGCAGGGTTTTTCTTAGCACCTAATCTTTTTAATCTAATTTTTAACATGTTTAATTTCCTTCTTTATTTTACTACTCGCAAATGCCTAGCCGCTTGACATTTACTGGAAATAAGTCGAAGAGGAATAACTTATCTCTGTATAAATATAAAAGCACAAACATGATTTTCAATCAAGTAAAGATAAGTTATTAAAGCAAAATTTTACAAAATCTTGAAAAGATGCCGTAATAAATACGGCATGACAAAAAACGTTTAGAACGTCATACCGCATAAGTGAACATAGTG
>CAVFCO010000061.1:0-5705 GCA_963620955.1 Alistipes senegalensis
AAACAAGATGAAGAACTGTTTTTGACTACGAAAATCATACAAAAATACGACGACTTGGAAGATGCTCGCAGAGGTCAATTGACAGATATTCAACTTATCAAAAATGCAATCTACAAAAATAATATTCCGGCGGTAAACGAATGGAATACAAAAATTCAACTGCCTGACATCTACGAACTTGCTCAAACACTGAAAGCACACATCAGTGAGAACCTTTATTCGCACCCTGATTCAATGTTTGATGTTTCAGGCAACACTCCCCAAACTCAAATGCTTGCAAACAGACAAAAAGCAATGTTAGTCAATACTTTTGAGCAAATGAAACTTGAAGAAGAAATGGAAAAAATGATTGATAGCATTGTTGAAACAGGCGAAAGCACAATTTTTGTCGGTTGGCAAACAAAAACAAAAACCGTAAGACGTCCACAAACGATAGAAGAACAACTTGTTAACCCAACAGAAACTGGCTTTGTTGTTGAAGAAAAAGTCGTTTACGATAACGCAAAAATCAAATTTTTAAAACCAGAAGATTTTGTTTTTGACAAAAACGAACTTGATAATTGGGACAGTTGTGCAAAAATTTACAGAACCTATTCATCAATTCACGACATCGTTTCAGACAAATCAAACACCTTGTTAACAAACGAAAAAATTGAGAATTTGAAATCAATTATTTCAAACAAAAAGAACAAAAACGCAAATGCTGACAAGGCGGTCGACGGAAACAAACTTGAAATTCTTGAATATTGGGGCGATATAGAACTTGAAAGTGGCGAAATTCTTAAAAATCAAATAATCGTTGTCGCTGGCAGACGTGAAATTATTAGAATGGAGGATAATCCGTTTGTTATCAATCCTTTTATTTACGCAAACATTATCAAAAATCCTGAAACAGAACGTGGAATTTCACCTTTGAAAGTCGCAATTATCCTAAATAACATTTCATCAACCATTTTGAATAAGCAATTAGATGCTCTTTCTCTAATGATGAATCCGCCATATTTAGCCCCAAAAGGTTGTTTTAAGGGTGAGCAAATCGTAAAACCAGGGAAAATTATTGAATATGATTCTGCTCTAATGCCACAAGCACCAGTGCCATTGAGTTTTGACAATGCTTTACACGGTTGGGATTTCTTAAACTATTTCAAAACCACAACGGAAAGTGCAACAGGTATTTTCAAAAATATGGCTGGAAATCTTCAATCAGAAGCCCGAACAGCAACAGAATTAACATATTCAGTTACAGGACAAACCGCTAGATTAAACATGATGCTTGATGCAATCAACCGAAAATTAATTATTCCAATGGTTGAAAAAACGGCAGAAATTATTGCAAATTTCAAAATCGGTAGAGAATTAATTTGCATAAACGAACACGGAAAACCTCTGTTTTTAGAAGTTGATGATGCAGTTCGAAACGCAAATTATATCTACAGATACGGCGATAGAAAAGCAACATTAGAGCGTAAAACTCGTTCAAAAGAATTGTTTGATGTTGTAAAATCTTTTGCCGAAGTTCCAGTCGTAAACGAGCAAATCAACTGGATTGAATGCTTTAAATTCGCACTTGAACAATACGGAATTGAAAATGCAAACAACTTTTTAATTCAGAACGAAATTTAATTAGACTTTGCGTAAATTCATATTTAATCCTTTTAAACACACTACAGAGGGGCATTTGCCCCTCTTTTTCTTACTAATATTTCATAAAACTTGAGGGAAAAATGGAACACAAAATAAATTACACACTACTACCAGCACAGAGAGAATTTTTAGAAATTCCGCACGACTACAATATCGATGTAGCAGTTTATCAAGGCGGATATGGAAGCGGAAAGACTTTTTGTGGTTCGCTTTTAGGAATTTTATTATGTTTAAAATATGCAGGTATAAGAGGACTTGTTGGTGCTCAAACCTACACTCTTGTTAGAGATACAACCCTTAAAACTTATTTTGAACACCTTGATAATATGGGCTTTGTAGAGGGAAAAGATTATGAATGGTCAACAAGTTTGCAAACATTGACTTTTAAGAATAAGTCTGAAATTTTGTTCAAACATTTTGACGAGCCAAATCATTTAAAATCATTGAATTTAGGATTTGTTGAGATTGAAGAAATGTCTGAAGTTCCATTTGACACGTTCAAAATGCTCCTTGCAAGAATGCGTCAGAAACCAAAACCAACTTGGAAGAACTTTACCTACAGAATTTTTGGACATACAAACCCTGAAATGGAGCGAGGTTGGATTTATAATACGTTCATTAAAGACCCTTTGCCAAATTATAGGCTAATTACAGCACCTACAACTCAAAATATCTTTTTGCCTGAGGGTTTTTGCGACGAATTAAAAAAGTTATACGACGAAGATTACTATAGAATTTGTGTTTTAGCCGAAAATGGTCATTATACATCAGGTTTGGTTGTTAAGGATTTTTCAGACGAGAATATTGTCGATATTCAATATCAGCCTGAACTTGATATGCACATAACTTGTGATTTCAATGTCGACCCTATGTGTTGGATTTTGGCTCACAAAACAGAGGACAAAGTTTTTTATTTTGACGAAATCGCAATGGAGAACACAACAACTGCAAAGGCTTGCGAGGAAATTATGCGAAGATATCCACGACATAAGGGCAGAATTATCGTTAATGGCGACGCTTCAGGTGATAACAGAAGTTGTACAAGCGAATTTACAAATTACGTGATTATTAAAAAGAAATTTTTGGAATTTGGTTACGATGTAGATATCAAAATCAAAGCATTTAATCCGCCTATAAAAAACAGAATTATGGCATTCAATTCAAAAATTCATCGTGCAGACGGAGATGTTTCACTGTTTGTAAGTCCAAAATGCGAAAAACTTTTGTACAATATCTATAATTTGAAGTATCGTGAGGGTTCATCAAGAATTGATGTGCCAACATACCAACAGATTAAGCAATCAAAGGAATTGAAATACCTAATGCACCCACTAGATGCTGCATCATACCTTGTGGATTACTACTGGCCAATTAGTTTATAGAAAGGGAATTTATGGAACATTTATTACAATATTCGCCAATTATTATTGTTGTGATTATGTATTTAATCCAGCAGAGAATTGTCGTTACACCTGAACAATTGGAGAAAAAACATCGAGAAATTCTTGAAGATGTCGAAAATCGGTTTGCGTCTTTGAGTAGCGTCAAGGACGTCAAAGAGCAGGTTTCCGATATGAAAGAAAAAATCGATAGAATTTACGAATGCATTATCGCAGTTAAGTAATTATTTTATATAAGAACTTAATTTTCGTTTTATCATTATCAATTCTTCTTTTGTCAAATATCTCGAAATTCTTGCAAATTCATACATGACATCTTCGTCTGAATACATGCCACATTCTACTTTTTTTACCCAGTCATTTACTTCTTTTGTAATCATAGTCTTATTATACCTAAAAATTGACTTTTTTAAAAATATTCTTATAAAAGATTATATGATGATAGAGAAATTAAAAAACATATTAAAATTTAATAGCAAATCAAAAGAGAAAACAGTTCAAGACGAAATAGATGAAATGTTTGATTCACTTGGAGTTGACGAACTTAAAATTACCGTTGGCGAAGATTTAGTCCCGTTTGGTGAAGATTTATGCTCAAACGTTAGAGATTTAAGAAAAAAACTAAAAGCCAATACCGGACTAATTATTCCTGCGGTGAGAATTATCGATAGTTGCGAACTCCAAGAAAATGAGTATCAAATCTCAATTCAAGGCAAAGTTGTTTTCACAGGATTTACAGTGCCAAAAGAAGATTATGCGGTAAATGAAATTACGGCAAATCTTGAAAAAGAGTGCTTAAAAAATGTAGAACTTGTTATGTCTAATGAATTGACTGAAAAGTATATGGAAACAGTTCAACGCACGAACGGTTGGCTTATTTGCTACCTTTCTAGACTTATTCCGCCAACTGGGATAAAAATTATTTTGTCGGATTTAATCAAGCACGGCAAATCTATCAACAATATTAATTATATTTTTGAAAAAATTTGCGAAGTTGCGACAAAAGACCGAGATATCTATTCAATTCGTGATCCGTACAAAATCGCAAGAGAACTAAATTTTGAAATAAAATAACAAAATGAGCAAGCCCAACGGCTTGCTTTTTTGTTGATTAAATAAGGGAAAGATACCGCACAAAGGGTTAATACGTCATTCCGCATAAGTGAAACGCATTGCGGAATCTAAAAGCATGAGTAAAAGATACCGCAATTCACTTCGTTCATGCGGTATGACGTAAAACTTGACAGAGTGATATGACGATAGAAACAACTTCTCGTCACCCCGTATTTATTACGGGGTCTTTTTGTTAAAAGATTTTAAGATACCGCAACGGAGTGCGGTATGACAAAAGGTTAATTCTTGTATGACGAGTTCGAACAACTACTCGCAATTTGCTATTTTTTCTATTTTTAGTGGTTCGGAGTGAATAAAAATATTAGCAAATGACAATTCTTTTGCGATTTGTCCCTCGATTTCGTCGCAAATTTTATGACATTGAGCAATTGTCATATCAGGGTCAAAAAATACAGTAATTTCAATTGATTTGTATTGCCCTGATTTTCTTGCTTTTAAGTTTTTATAGCCTTTTATTGAATTATTTGCATTCAAAATTGTTTCGATTTTTTTTAGTTCACTTTCAGGCAAAGAGCCGTCAAGCAAGTTATTTAGAGTTTCTTTTGAGATAACAAGTCCTGCTTTAATAATAATCACCGCAACGATTATAGCGATTATTGGGTCTAAAATCGAGTATCCTGTTAGTTTTATAAGAACCAAGCCTAGCAAAACTCCCAAAGATGAGAAAATATCTGTTCTTAAGTGTTCTGCATCAGCATAAAGTGAAACAGAGTCTGATTTTTTTGCCACGTGAAATAAAAAGCAACTTACAAAAAAGTTTGCCAACACAGAAAACCCCATTACCAAAATACCCAACATCGGCTCTGTTTGTTCGTGGTAGCCTGTAAGTAATTTTTTAGAGGCTTCCCAAATAATAAACAGCCCTGCAAAAATAATCAGACCACCCTCAACAAATCCAGACATATCTTCGTATTTGCCGTGTCCGAATGGGTGTTCTTTGTCTGCCGGTTCTGCTGAGCGAGAAACAGCAAAGAAAGTAAGCACAGATGCCAAAAAGTCAGAAAACGAATGAATCGCTTCTGAAATAATACTGATACTTCCAGAAATACTACCGACAATGAATTTTAGCAAAATTATTGTCGCATTTGAAGTTATAGAAACCCCTGCAGCCATTTTTTTCTGAGTATCGATATTCATAAAAACCTCTTATTACATTTTAATTATACAAAAAAATTTGGCAAATTGAGATTTTATAATATTAAATTAACATTGGGTAAAATTATTTACCCAATGCCCCTCTTAATCCGAATTGCAAAGCGATACCGTTTCTAGGAATTCTTCTCCGTTTAAACCAAATGCCTCTATCAATAACGACAAAGATTTACAAGAAATATTTAATAAAGAAAAGAAAGCATTTAATAATGCATACCCTGACGCACAAAGAAACCACATCGGCTACTTTTTGAAAGGCAAACAAGGAAACTTAGCCGAAGTTGTTGCTGAAACAAATGCATTGCGTGATAGTTATACCCAAGAAATGTCTTTGGCAAAACGAAACCAATACTTGCAACAATTCTTCCCTCGCAC
>CAVFCO010000062.1:0-11524 GCA_963620955.1 Alistipes senegalensis
CTGGGATGGAAGGACTCGAACCTCCGAAATGCCTGGACCAAAACCAGGTGCCTTACCACTTGGCGACATCCCATTAGGTGTACTCTTATTTTAATCGCACCAATTTATTTTGTCAAGCGATATTTTTTATAAAGTTTAACCAACTTCTCTTCCATCATCGTAATGAGGATTTCTAATTTGTCGCAATGTCGCTAAATCGTCTATTGCTGTTGAATACACGATGAAATCCTTATCCGGTGAAAAATATTTACGGATAAAATTCTTATTCTTAATTTCTTCGCTACAAGTGTACGAATTGATTTTGTCGCTCAAATAACCAGCAAAAATCCGTTGCCTAATCGATAACTTGTAGTCCTTCAAGTTCTTTATTATATCCATATTCACATGATAACTCTTGTTTTAACCCTTTTAAAGCCATGACTTCAATAGTTTTTACAATTAGTTACATGAATTTTTTAGCAATAGCAAGTTCTTCAGCATGATTAATCTCTGGATTTTCGTACTTATATTGCATTACAGCCTCTAAAACCTCAGAAATTTTCTTCGACGGTTCAAATCCTATTTTTATTAAATCTTCACCGCTAATACTCAATTTTACGTTTCGGTAAAATTCCAAATATTTTTTTATCGTTTCAATATCTTTTATTAATCCATAAATCAAAACACTCTCTAAATCAACAGAATTAAACATTTTTAACTTTTCAAAATCGTTTTTAAATTCCGAATTTAAAAGTTTTTTCGAATTTTCTATAATTTTTGCTTCCTTTTTTGTAAACGGAATATTGTTCAAATCAAATCCGCCCAAATACACAAGCCAAACGTGATTTAGTTCCTCAATATAAGGTTTAATAAAACTTTCGACCTCGCATAAATATGGTGAAAAACTGCTATCAGAAAGCAATTTGTACATTTTTTGTTCAATAAATTTGTCTAAAACTTCTTGTCTATTAAGGCTGAACGCATCTTTTAATTCGTCTTTTAATCTTTTGAACGACATATCATAATTGACATTTTTTAAATATTCATCTTGAAGTTTTTTTGTATGTTCTTCAAGTTCAAAACCAAAACGCACGGCGAATTTTAGTCCACGAATAATTCTTGTAGGGTCGTCAATAAAACTTTCGTCGTGGAAAATTCTTAATTTTTTATTTTTTAAATCCTCAATTCCACCTACATAATCGACAATTTCACCGCTTTTGCAGTTTTTTGCAATCGCATTCACAGTAAAATCTCTGCGAATTAAATCATCTTTTAACGCACAACCAATTTTGTCAACAACCGGCAAATGCCCTTTTTTAGGATATTTTTCAGTTCTAGTTGAGGTGATATCAATAGTTTTGTCATCAATTTTTAAATGAATAGAGCCAAATTCTTCGTTTGTTTGCAGAATTTCAAAATCAAGATTTTTTGCAAAATCAATAGCATTTCCAACGTATGTCAAATCAATGTCAGGGCTTGTTTTTCCAAGAAGTTCATCTCGAACAATTCCGCCGACGAAAAATAAGTTTTCTGATTTTTCATATAAACTAATGATGCTCATAAGTGCATTCTAACGTAAAATAGAGGGATAATCAAATAAGGATAGAATTATGTTACAAGAATTACAAGAAGCAACAAGAGCCTTAAATTCGGCTTTTAATAACAGTTTTGTGAAGAAATTGAGCCAATATTTGCACGATTGCATCAGAGAAGAAGTTAAGAGTGCAACTTTTAGAAATTTAAAGGGCGACAAGGATAACAAATGGATTTTCTTAAAACAAGAAGAAACTTTGTTTACTAAGGGTGAAGAATTTTTGCGTTTGGACGGAAGCGACTCAAACCTTAGAAATATGATGATTTTGAGCGAAAACAATACAAAAGACAAATATCTTATTTACGGATATATGTTTTTGGTTGGTAAAAACTCAAAAACTAAACGTCAAAACGAATTTTTGACACCGCTTTTGTACGTACCTTGCCGATTAGAGGCTAATGGAATTAATATTAATTGCGTGCCTTTAGATGATGTTTTGTCTTTAAATACTGCTGCACTGGCAGGTTTGATGGAGAAACGTGAGGACGAAGATGAAATCGACTTGATGTTAGAGGGAATTTTGGACGTAGTTCCTGATTTGCCGTTAACTCAAGAAAAAATGGAGATTTTCTTAACTACTTTAAAATCAATTATTCCAGATGTTGAAATCGCTATAAACGATGAAAACAATGAAACTGAGGATAATGTTTCAAAAGATTTTACAGATGAAAAAATTACAGGCGAAAACGTAGAAGCCTTGATTGACGAGGAAGAATTAGAGGAACAAAAGGCAAAAGAAGCCACTAAAAAAATGGAGCACGTTAGTGTAACTCGTCAATGTGCAATTATTTTGACAAAACGTCCGCCAGTTACGGCAGGTGTGCTTCATGAATTGATGCAAATTGCAGAAAAACCAAGCGGAATGTACAGAGAAACTGCACTTTCTGTAATTAATGATGAATATATTCAATCAAGTGAAAAATCAAGAATTATTCCTGAAATTCAGGAGCCTGAAACGTTTTATCCAATAACTCCACTTTCTTTGAGTGAAACTCAAGAACGAGTTTTGAAAAACATTGAAAGCGATAAATTCATTGCGGTACAAGGACCTCCAGGGACTGGTAAATCTCAAACTATCGTAAACCTTGTTGCACACTTGATTGCAAACGGTAAAACTGTACTTGTCGCATCAAGAATGGATAAGGCTGTAGATGTTGTTGCAGAAAGATTGAACGGCTTGGGTGCTCCATTTTTAGCATTAAGAGCGGGTCGTTTGAACTACCAAAAACAATTGAGTTACCAATTGCAAGACTTGCTTGCCGGCAAATTTGACTTAGACGACGGTGCTGAGGACTTTTTGACCGCTGATGTCCAAGATATGAAAGACCATTTGGACAAAATGTATACTCTTGAAAACAAATGCGACAAGATTATCAAATTGGAAAAACAATGGCACGATTTGTACGAAGAAATTTTGTTGAGCGGAAAATCTTATGAAAACAATGATTACATTAAAAAAATGCTTAAACAAGATGAAATTGAAAATCTTGAAAACACAATAGAATCGTTAAAATCTAACCTTGAAAAGTCTGGTTTTATGGCAAATATTGCAAATCACAGTGCAAAAAATCAGTTGAAAAAACTTTTGCAAGTTAATAATATCAAGATTGATAATGATTTTCTTGACGAATTAACTTCTGAATTGGATTTTGCAAAACTTGATTGCAACTTGCATAAAACAGAAACTGCAATTCAAAAAACAGGCAATCTTCATACAATGATTGAACAAATCAAACAAATGAAGAAAAAGCAAAAAACTTTAGCAATAAATATTTTGAAAAACAAACGTAGACAACTTTTGACAGGAATTTTAAAAGACCAAGTTAAAAAACAACGTCTTAAAGTCCACGCACGTTCGCTAGTTGAGAGAAAGCAACGTCTACAAAACAATATTCTTGAGGCTGAGGACTTCAAACCTCTTTTAGATGCCTTCCCTTGCTGGTGTACGACGACTTATGCCGTTTCAAGTTCATTGCCATTAAAACCTGGAATGTTTGATGTTGCAATTATTGACGAGGCTTCTCAATGCGATATTGCAAGTTGTTTCCCAATTTTATTCCGTGCTAAAAAAGCCGTAATTGTGGGCGACGACAAACAATTGCCACATTTGTCATTCTTGGAAAAAGCAAAAGAACAATCGTTTATGAATCAATACGGTATTCCGGATAAATACCAATTGATGTGGAGATTTAGAACAAACTCAATGTTTGATGTTTCTGACTATTATTCAATGAATTCAATTATGTTGGACGAACATTTTAGAAGTTTGCCTCCGATTATTGAATTTTCGAATGAAGAATTTTACGGCGGAAGAATACGTATAATGCGTAAAGATAAAGTTGGCGACAAGGTTTTAGAACTTGTGGAAGTTCCAGACGGTAAGTGCGACGGCAATATTACAAGAAATCTTCCTGAAATTGAGGCTGTTGTAAAGGTTTTACACGAATTAATTATCGAGGACGAACGTAAAAATCCGCAAAAACCAGTTACGATAGGTATAATTTCACCATTTAGGGCTCAAGTTGACCAGTTGAAAATTTCTGTGTCAAAAGTCCTTTCTGACCACATGTTGAGAAAACATCAGGTTGAAATCGGTACGGCTCACACATTCCAAGGTGATGAAAGAGATATTATGCTTATTTCGTGGGCTTTTGCAAATAATAGCCATTCGCAAAGTTTGACTTTCTTGCAAAAACCAAACTTGTTTAACGTTGCGATTACACGTGCAAAAAACAAGATGATAAACTTTATTTCTCGTGATATTGCGAGTCTTCCAGAGGGTCATTTTAGAAATTATATGGCATTTTTGAGAGAATATATGGAACGTCAAAATGCTATTTTGAACAAAGAAATTGACGAAAATGTTTATAAAAATGACTTAGAACGTGAAATTGCAGATGCTTTACGCTCAATGGGTAAAGAGGTTGTTGCAGGTTCTGATATTGCAAACCTTAGTGCAGACTTGATTTTCGACAAAACTATTGTTGAAGTTGACGGGGTAGAAGATGAACCGCACGAAAAGATTACAAATATGCGTAAACAAGCGATTTTGGAACGTTCTGGGTATAACGTAAAACGTGTAAGTTATCGAGAGTGGATAACCTCGCAAAAAGCGTGCATAGACAGATTGTTAACTTAACTTAGAACACGGCTTTCCTATGAGAGCCGTGTTTTGTTGTAAATAAATTTATTCATTATATAATATAATTATTATGGAATTAAAAACAACTACATCAGAAAACTCTTATAAATACGGCTGGTTGCTAAAAAGAATCTTCCCATACATCAAACCTGTTTTAGGCAGAATTATCTTAGGTTTTATCGTTGCAACCCCAATCGGTTTACTAGACGGCTTTATGGCATTTGCCTTAAAACCTTATTTGGACTATGTTATAGGAAAACAAGACTTGGTTGTTATGGGATTTGTAATCTCTTGGCAACTTTTAGCATTCTTTATTCCTTATGGTGTAGTGCTTTTTGCCGTATTCCAAGGTGTATTGAACTATTTAAACAACTATTTGACAGATTGGACAAGCCAAAAGATTACAATTGCAATCAAATCAGCCTTGTTCAAAAAACTTGTTTATATGGATTCTCAATTCTTTGATGATAATCCGTCAGGTATTATTATTTCAAGATTTGTTCAAGACCCAGATAACGCATCAAGAGGACTTATTGACAGATTAAAAGACGTTATTACTTGTTTCTTCGGTGCAGTTGGTTTAATTGCCGTAATGTTATACAGTGCTTGGAGATTAGCAATTGTTGGTGTTTTAATCTTAGGTGTTGCATTCTTGCCAATTTTGCTTATCAGAAACTGGATTAAGAAAACATCAAACAAAAATACCGTTATTGTTGGTGATATTACAACAAACTTAAACGAAACTTACAGTGGAAACAAAATTGTTTCATCATATAATCTTCAAAATAGACAATATGAAATCTTTAGACACCAATTAGATGAAGGCTTTAGAGTAAACATTGCTTTGACAAAACGTGCAGGCTGGATGAGTCCATTGATGTATTCAATTGCATCTGTAGGTATTGCGGTTGTTTTGGCTTATGGTACAAAATTGATTAACACGGGAGTTATGACTGTCGGTGGCTTTGCATCGTTCGTAACATCATTGTTATTGTTATACAAACCTGTTAAAAATCTTGGCAGAGGCTTGCAACAACTTCAAGAGTTCTTTGTTGCAATTGGTCGTATTCTTGAATTATTCGATTACCAAATTGAAATTACAGATAAAAAAGACGCAGTTGATTTCCCTGAAATCCATGACGGTGTTCATTTTGAACACGTTGTGTTTGAATACAAAAAAGATATTCCTGTACTAAAAGATATTTCGCTTGATGTTAAAAAAGGCGAAACTCTTGCAATTGTTGGTAATTCAGGTGGTGGTAAATCAACTATCGTATCTTTAATCCCACGTTTTTATGATTTAAAATCAGGTTCTATAAAATTTGATGATGTGGACGTAAGAGATATCAAATTAAAAAGTTTGAGAGATAATATTGCAATGGTATTCCAAGATAATTTCTTGTTCTCTTGCTCTATTAAAGATAATATTCTTATGGGTAATCCGAATGCAACAGAAGAAGACCTTGAAAACGTCGTAAAAATGGCACATTTGGAAGAAATGATTGCCGAATTGCCTAACGGAATTGATTCAGAACTTACTGAACGTGGTGTAACTATTTCAGGTGGTCAACGTCAACGTGTTGCAATCGCTAGAGCGATGATTAAAAACGCACCTATAATTATTTTGGACGAAGCAACTTCTGCTCTTGATAATGAATCAGAAGATATTGTTCAAAAGGCTTTAGATAACTTGATTAAAGACAAAACTGTATTCGTTATTGCACATAGATTATCTACAATCAAAAATGCGGACAGAATAGCGGTTATAAACGAGGGTGAACTTGTAGAACTTGGTACGCACGAAGAATTGATGCAAATCGAAAACGGAGAATACAAGCACCTTTACGATATGCAATTTAATAATATGGAAGTAATAACAGAGGTATAAAATGAGTAAATATTTATTAGAAGTAGGCTGTGAAGAATTACCATACAAATTCATTGCACAAGCAACAGAACAATTGAAAAATGGTTTTTCAAAATTTTTAAAAGATAACAACATTAAATATTCAGGCATTGACGTTATGGCAACTCCACGAAGACTTGCTGTAATCATTAGCGATATCGCAGAAAAACAAGATGATGAAGTTAAAGTTTTGAGAGGACCTATCAAAAACGTTGCTTATGACGAAAACGGTAATCTTACAAAAGCCGGTGAAGGTTTCTTAAAGAAAAACGGCGTAGAGCCAAAAGATGCTTACGTTGAAGATAATTATTTACACGCAAAAGTTGAAATAAAAGGTAAAGAAACAGCAACTGTGTTGCAAGAAAATATCCCATCTCTAATCTTGAAAATGCAAGGCTCTCACTTTATGAGATGGGACGATTTTGAAGAAAAATTCCAAAGACCAATTCGCTGGATTGTTTCAATTATGGATAACAAAGAAATCCCTCTTGAAATTATCAATGTAAAATCTGGTAAAACTACAAGAGGACACAGATTTGCAACTCCAAACACAATTGAAATCAATAATCCTGACGAATACGTAGAAAAACTTAGAAGTGTTAAGGTTATTGTTAACCAAGACGAAAGAAAAGCAGAAATTGCTAAACAAGCAAAAGCAGAAGCCGATAAAATTGGTGCAACTCCTAGATATAGCGATGACTTGCTAGAAGAAGTTACTCAATTGTGCGAATGGCCGGTTGCCGTTACTTGCGAATTTGATGAAGAATTTTTAACAATTCCGGAAGAAGTTACAGTAACTGTTATGGCAGTTCACCAAAGATATTTTGCTCTTTACAAAGACGGAAAATTAACAAACAAATTTATTACTATAACAAACTATGTTGGTGATGAATTTGAAAATATTAAAGCAGGTAACTTGCGTGTAATCAAAGCAAGACTTGACGATGCAGTATTCTTCTTCAAAGAAGATACTAAAAAACCTCTTGTTGATTACGTTGAAAACCTAAAAGGTATGACTTTCCAAAAAGGTATGGGTTCAATTTACGACAAAACTCAACGTATTATTGAAATGTCAAAAACAATTGCAAATGAATTAGGCAAAACATCTGACACAATCGAAAGAACAGCACTTCTTTGCAAAGCAGACCTTTGCACAAGTTTAGTATTTGAATTTACTGAACTTCAAGGTTATATCGGCTCAGACTACGCAAGAGTTTCAGGCGAAAAACAAGAAGTTGTTGACGGTATAAAAGAACACTACTTCCCTCTAAATGCTGATAGCGAACTTGCAAAATCAATTGAGGGGCAGGTTGTTGGTATCGCTGATAAATTAGACACAATTTGTGCAGTATTTGTCGACGGAAGAAAACCTACAGGTTCTTCTGACCCTCTAGGGGTAAGACGTGCGGCTCTTGGTGTTATCAAAACAGTTATCGCAAATAACTTAAAATTAGATTTGAATAAAATGTTAGAAAAAACATTGGAACTTTTACCCGTGAAAAAAGACTGTATTAAAGATATCCAAGAATTTTTCACTCAACGTTTGATTATATTCTTGAACGATGAATACAAAAAAGATACTCTTGAAGCATGTCTTTCTAAAAATCCTCTAACAGATTTGTCAGACTATATGGCAAGAGTAAAGGTAGTTTCAACAATGAATTCTCCAGAATTGCTGGAAAGTGCAAACAGAATTATCAGAATTTTAAAAGAACCTGTACATGCAGAAATTAAACATGACTTGTTCAAACATGACTCTGAAAGCATGCTTTTTGAAGCAGTGAATAAATTGCCTGAAACAAACGATTATGCTGAATATTTGAACTGTTTAAACGGCTTAGTTCCTGCAATATCAGCATTCTTTGATAACGTATTAGTCATGGACGAAGACGTAGCGGTTAAAAACAACCGTTTGGCATTGTTGACTATATTGAAAGAAAAATTTGAAAAATTATGTGATTTTTCAAGAATTCAATCATAGTTAAAAACTAAAAAATCAAGATATAACTAGGTTTTAAGAATATTTGTTAACTTATGTAAACAAAACTTCAAAATGAGTAAATTTTTATTTTCAGGTGGCTTTATAAAGACATAAGAAACAAAAAACAAATATTACGGTAGATAAAGGTAGGTTTCCCAATGCAAAACAAAAACTTAAAACAACAACAAATTCAACAAGAAAATCAAAAAGCACAATTTTTGAACTTTATTCAAGGTCAAGATAAATCAAGTGCAGATTATATTAATATGATTACATCAGCAGAAGGCACTCGTGTTTCAGGTGTTCAAAAACTTGAATCAATGGTAAGAGCACAACTTCGCAAAGAATTCCCAGGAATTGAAAACAAAAAATCTTATGAATTCTTGGTATCTGCAGTAATTCATAACTACCAAAAGAAACAACTTCAAGCAATGGATTAGTTTACTGATAAGAATAAATATAGATAAAAATACCGACTAGTGATTAGTTGGTATTTTTTTTGTTGTGCGTTAAGTTGGAATAGTTGAAAAAGGAAAATAAAATTTAAAAGGAGGGTATATGACAGCGATTATAGGAATTTTGATAGAGGATAAGAGGGAGAATGTAGGAAAAGTTCAAGAGATTTTGAGCGAATTTTGTTGTGATATTAGGACAAGATTGGGAATAAACGACTACGATGAAAAAACTTGTGCATCGAGAGGGATAATTTTGATAGATGTTCCAAGGGGTGAAAACGCAGACAAAATCAAGACAAAATTGAATAGTATACAAAATGTTACGATAAAAGAAATGGATTTTTAAAAAATATATTGCATTTTTTTAGGGTTTGGAATATAATTAATTTACAAACTAAATAAATGCATGGGGTTGTAGCTCAGTCTGGTTAGAGTGTCTGCCTGTCACGCAGAAGGTCGCGAGTTCGAGCCTCGTCAGCCCCGCCATTTACGAGAAAGCACCGCAAGGTGCTTTTTTTGTTGCTAAATTTCGGGGCTTCCTCGGCTCTTCTAGCCTGTCTTGAATTTCTTCCTTGAGTCTTAGTTTTATTTGCATTAAAAGTTAATCTTTTGTAGTATAATTTCTATAAAAAATCAGGAGTTTTTATGGCATTCAACGATGAAAAATTAAAAAAAGCATTAACTCAAGGTGTTATATCAGAAGAAATTTACAACAAACTTGTTGAATTTGATACAAATGACCTCTCTCAAGCAGACAATGAAAATGCTGTAACTTCTAAAATTTTTAAAGGAAATTTTGAAAATATTTTACTTTATGTCGGAAGTTTAGTTATTTTTATTGGTATGTTTATGTTTATGGAAGATATAATCGGAAAAACAAATTTTTGGATAATTTTGTTAACTTCAATTATTTATTTAGGTATATTTTGGTTTTCTGGCGAATTTCTATGGAAAAATAATAATAAAAAAGCGGCAGGCATTTTTTACATATTTTCAATATTATCTTTCGGTTTCTGTATAACAGTTATTACCAAAATGGCAGGTTTTTATCCTAGTTTTTCGGAATTAGATGCATATTCTGGGGACACTTTAAATTTGCAAAGACCTGCATTGAGTCTTATATCAATATTATCATTGGCTTTTGCTGGTTTATTAATGAAAGTCAGAACAAATATTTTCTCTACAGTGCCATTAATTTTCGGAGGGTATATTTTATACTATATAAACGTAATTAATTTTGCTAAAACCTTTATAAAATCTACAGAGTTGGCAATATCAACAATTTGTTTGTTATATTCAATTGTTCTTGTTTGTCTAGGTTTTATTTATGATAAAAAAACAAAAAATGACCATTCTTTATGGCTATATTCTTTAGGGGCTATCTCTATATATTTTAGTGCAATGATAATCTTTGGAGAATTTGAATATGATAAGTGGTATAGCACAATAATGTTTTTCTTTAGTGGTTTATTTTTTTATATTGCTTTAATTATAAAACGCAAAATGTTTTTGTTTTTAGGCTTGTTCGGAAGTATTATATCTTTTATTGTAATTGAATTTGAACGCTTATTAGTAATAAAAGCTCCAGAAATGCTAACTGTTTTCGTAATGACAGTTACAGGAGTATTAGTTTTGTTGCTAGGGTTAAAACTAAAAAAATATTTAACAACACTTGAAGATTTTGCGATAAAACTTTTGCCAAAGTTTATAAAAAATCTTTTACCAAAGGATGAAAATTAGTTTCAGTTTCAAGGTTTTCACAATATACGACAAGTTTGATGCTAATAAGTGAGTGATAAATCTTTTATTACTCAAATTTTTCACGTTTTAAAATTTCAAAAGTTCGTTAATATCTACTTCTAAAAATTGTGAAAGTTCTAATATTTTTGCTAATGACATGTTTGCACGTCCGCATTCAATCCCCGCTACATAATTCTGAGAAACATTCATTTTCTCTGCCAATTGCTCTTGAGTTAAATCTTTTTTTATTCTCTCAATTTTTACATTTTTTCCGAATTTTTTCAATAAATCTTTCTTATCCATAATTTATAAGTATATAAATATTGACTTATAAATAACATCATGCTATAAGTTATTATATATTGAGTTATAACTTATACAAAAAGGTTAATTCTTTATATATTTATTGATGTTTACACTGGTTGAAAATATTCTAAAATAAAATTTTAGACTTGCTCTGAAAGTGTGATAACAACTTATTTGTAGAGAATGAACCGAATAATATGAGGTAAAATGGGTACTTATTTAGAGGAACAAGAATATCTTCGTCATTGCGAAAGAAATAAAGAAGATTTTGAATTTCGTATCGTTGAAATTAAAAAGTTTTTCAATGTTCCAGTTTTATTCGTAAAACAATCTAAATATGAAAAAATATACTCATTATTTAATATCATAAATTTAATAACGATAGTTAGCAGTGAAGAAATTGAAAAAGCCGAAATTTAAT
>CAVFCO010000063.1:0-10662 GCA_963620955.1 Alistipes senegalensis
TATTTGTAAAAAATAGAAAAGGTAAAGGTATAAACGAATTATGGACGTTATTTCACTGGTAGCGATTATTCTAGTCGTTGTATTAGCCGTTGTATTTACCGCTGTTCTTGTTGGTCAGCGTGCAAAATATAAGGCTTTACAGTCAGAAGCAGAGAAGAAACAAAAAGATTTAGAAGAAAAAGAACAATTATTAGTAAAAGAAGCAATGATTAAGGCTAAAGATGCCTTACAAACTGAAAGAGAACAATTAAACGAAGAAGAAAGAGAACGTAGACAAGAATTATCTCGCCAAGAAGCAAAATTGGCTCAAAGAGAAGATGCATTAGAAGATAAAATTCAAGATGCTACTGAAAAATCAGAAGCCGCTCAAAGAAAAATGGACGAGTTGCTTGAAAAAGAAGATTATCTTGCTGAATTAGTTCAAAAACAAACTACAGAACTTGAAAGAATTTCAGGTATGTCTGCAGATGATGCTAAAAAAATGTTATTAGAACAAATTAAAAATGATTTAGCACAAGAAGAAATGCAATTAGTTCGTGAAAACGAAGCAAAAATTAAAGAAAAAGCATTAGAACAATCACAAGAAATTTTATCAACTACAATGCAACGTTGCGTAATGGATCAAGTAGTTGAAAGCACTGTTTCAGTAGTTTCATTACCAAACGATGAAATGAAAGGTCGTATTATTGGTCGTGAAGGTCGTAACATCAGAACTTTAGAAACATTGACTGGTGTAGATTTAATCATCGACGATACTCCGGAAGCAGTTGTTTTATCAAGTTTTGACCCAGTAAGACGTGAAGTTGCAAAACTTGCTTTAGAAAAATTAATTTCAGACGGACGTATTCACCCTGTTCGTATTGAAGAAATGGTTGCGAAAGCACAAGAAGAAGTTGAAAAGAAAATTCTTACAGAAGGTGAAAATGCCGCTTTAGATATGGGTATTATGGGACTTAACAAAGAGTTAATAAAAACTTTAGGTCGCTTATACTACAGAACAAGTTACGGTCAAAACGTTTTGAAACACTCTCTTGAAGTTGGTCATATTGCTGGCATGTTGGCTGCTGAATTAGGTGCAAATGTTTACGTAGCAAAACGTGCAGGCTTGTTACACGATATTGGTAAGGCTGTAGACCAAACACAAGAAGGTACTCACATTCAATTAGGTGTTGAAATTGCCAACCGTTACGGTGAAAAAATGGAAATTATCCACGCAATTGAAGCACACCACAATGACGTTACTGCAAACACAATTGAAGCAGTATTGGTTAAACTTGCAGATACTATTTCTGCAGGTCGCCCTGGAGCAAGACGTGATACTTTAGAAATTTACATCAAACGTCTTCAAAAAATTGAAGAAATTGTTAACAGTTTCAAAGGTATCAAACAGTCCTTTGCTGTTCAAGCAGGTAGAGAAGTTCGAGTTATTGTTGAGGCTGAACAATTCGATGATTTGGCATCACAAAAACTTGCAAGAGATATTGCAAAACGTATTGAAGACGAACTTGATTACCCAGGACAAATCAGAGTTACTGTTGTTAGAGAATTCAGAACAACTGAAATCGCAAAATAGTTAACGATTTCGTTTTGAAATCTTTCAATTAGAGATTAACTAATGGAAAATAACGAATTAAAAATTTTATTTTTTGGCGATGTAGTCGGTAGAATTGGCAGAAATGCCGTTACCGACTATTTGGCTGAAAATAAGAGCAAATATGATTTTATTATTCTAAATGGTGAAAACGCTTCTCACGGCTTTGGTTTGACCCAAAAGAATTACAATGCTCTAGTGAATGCGGGCATAAATTGTTTCACTTCTGGAAATCATATTTGGGATAAAAAAGAAATTTTTAATTATATTGATTCCGCAGACAAACTTGTACGTCCGATGAACTATCCTGACGGTACAAAAGGTGTTGGTTATAGAATTTTTGATGTTGGTTCGCATAAACTTTGTGTTATGAATTTCTTAGGACGTGTATTTATGCAACCTATGGATTCTCAATGGAAAATTATTGAGGATAAAATTAAAGAAATAAAAGAGATTACTCCTAATATTTTTGTTGATTTTCACGCAGAAGCAACAGCCGAAAAAATCTGTTTTGGCAGATATTGTGCTTCTTTTGGAGTAAGTGTATTTGTCGGAACTCATACTCATGTTCAAACGGCAGATGAAAAAATATTTGATAATATGGCATACATTACAGACGCAGGTTTTTGTGGTGCAGAGGATAGTGTTATCGGAATGGAATATTCAACCTCTCTTGCTAGAATGACTACCTGCATGCCAGAACGTTTTGAAGTCGCTCAAGATAAAGTAGCGATTGTTAATGCAGTTGAAATTACCTTAGATGCTTTAACAGGTAATGCAACTGATATAAAAAGAATTAATGAAAAAATAGTATATGAAAAAAATGAAACGGAGGAAGACTTTGATAAAGAAAAGTCCTGATTGGAGGTGGAAATAATGAAAAAAGCAGATTTTCACGTTCACACAAATTATTCTGACGGTGTTTTTACTCCAGAAAAAATTGTAGATACCGCTTTAGATGCAGGTTTGGAAGCAGTTGCTTTGACAGACCACGACAATATTTTGGCTTATGATATTGCTCAAAATTATTTGAAATCAATTGGCAAAGAAGACCAACTTGAAATTATTCAAGGGGTTGAAGTAAATACTTTGTATAAAAATTACGAAGTTCATATTTTGGGCTACTTTATGGATACTAATAATAAAGATTTTCAAAATCTTTTGAAATCTCAACAACAAGCCAGAATTAATCAAACTCTTGAAATTATTGACCTTTTAGATAAAAAGGAAGGTATAAAAATTTCCTTTGATTCAATCAAAGCACAAGTTGCAGAGGGTGGAAGTATTGGACGTCCACATATTGCAAAAGCGATTACTTCTGCTGGCGGAACTTCAAGTGTTATTGAGGCATATAGCAAATATATTAATGATAATTCGCCTGTTTATGTACAAAGAAAAACTGTTAGTCCACAAGATGCAGTAGAAATTATTTATGATGCGGGAGGTGTTCCTGTAATTGCTCACCCTCATGATATTGACATTGCTGAAACTTTAATTAAAGACTTGATGGCATACGGTTTAAGAGGTATTGAAGCGTACCACAGAAAACATTCACCTGCAGTTGTTGAATATTTCTCATCAATGGCTGAAAAATACGGCTTAATCGTAACTGGTGGTTCAGATTTCCACGCACCAAGCCTTTTGAATGGACAAATTTTATTGGGTAAACATTTTATTCCTGAATGGATTTATGACAAATTAATTCAAGAAAAGAAACGTTTAGATATGGCTTAATTTAGAGGATTTAACTATGAAAAAACAAAAAGCCTTTACTCTTGCAGAAATTTCAGTTGTTTTAGGATTAATCGTGCTTACAGCACTTTTGGTTATTCCTAACCTGATTGAAGATAATAAAAAATTAGATAGCATTTCAAAATGGAAACATTCATATCAAAATATTGAATATGTTTTCTCTGCTTTGTACGCTCAAGTTACAGATACAGACGAGATTTCGTTTAAAAATGCTAAAACTACTCAAGAAAAAGAAACTCTTTTGTTTGAATTGTTAAATCCTTATTTTAGAATGACAGATGAAGTTTCATCTAAGGATTACAAAATATCTTATTTGAATGGTTCTGAAATAAAACCTGAAGAAGAGTTTTATATTACAAATTTCCATAAAACATCGGCAGGTAAAATTATCGGCTTAAAATGGTTGAATACTCCTCAATCACTTTATGATAACGTACCTATTGCGATACTTTCAGTGGATTTGAACGGTTTAAGCAAACCTAATAAATGGGGTTACGATGTTTTTGGTGTAAATATTTTTAGAACAAGAATTGAACCTATAGGAAAATCAAGTGATGAATTTCTTATGAAGTCTGATTGTTCAAGAAAGGGCAAAGGGCTTGCTTGTTCTTATTATTACTATATTTACGGCGGTCAACTAAATTAGTTTTTCACAATAATCACTAATAGGGCAGTTTGCACAGTCTGGTCTTTGCGGTTTGCATACGTTTTGACCGTGTGTAACTATTAGTGTGTTTATTTCAATCCAATATTTTTGTGGAAGTTTTTCTCTTAGTGCAAACTCAGTTTTTTCTGGAGTTTTGGTTTTTACGTAACCTATTCTGTTGAAAATTCTATGAACGTGAACATCTACACAAATGGCAGGTTTGTTGAATCCTCTTGCTACAACTAAGTTTGCAGTTTTTCGTCCAACCCCTTTGAATTTACAAAGTTCATCAATGTCGCAAGGAACTTTGCCGTCATATTTTTCTACAATTTCTTTTGATAATTGAATTATTTGTTTTGCCTTATTTTCGTAAAAACCTACAGGATAAATTGCTTTTGATAAAACTTTTTCGTCGACTTTTGCCATTTCTTGAGGTGTTTTTGCAAGTTTTAACATTCTCAAAGTCGCAGGGTAAGTTGTTTTGTCGTTTGTTCTAAGACTCAAAATGCAAGCAATTAATACAAGGTATGGGTCTTGAAAACTATCCATTAAGCCTACAAAATCGCTTCTTTGTTGCTTTGCATCGTTTAGAATTTGAACGATTTTATCAATATCTATCATTTTAGAAGCCCTTCAACGTCTAATTCTAGTTTTAATTTCATTGCATAGATATTATCAAGGTCAAATTTTGCTAATTTTACCGCATCTTTTTCTGTTGTAACGATATTTCCTTTTAATTTTGAAACTTCTTTGTAGGAATATGAATGGTGGTCGTCAAAAGTTATTATATCTAGCAAATTGAATTTTTGTCTTAAAAAGTTGTAAAACTGTTCAGGTTGACCGATTGCACACATTCCGAAAACATCTGCTTTTAGCGGTAAAACTTCCGCCGTTTTTATGTTGTAAGTGTAACTTGGGACAACATTGCATACAAAAGTTTTTTCTTCATCAAAAGAGTGAAAAACTTTTGTAAGAATATCTTTTTCAACTTTTTGAGAAGATTTATTCATAATTATAACTTTATCGGCTCTTTTTAAGCCCTCGATATTTTCTCTCAAAGGACCTGCAGGCAAGTGTTTTTGATTTCCTAAAAGTTTTTCGCTGTCAATTAAAACAAGGTTTAAATCTCTTTGAATTTTTCTATGTTGAAACGCATCATCAAGAATAATAACTTCAACTCCAAGGTTTTGAACGGCATATTTTCCCGCTTTTACACGGTTTGAACATGTTAAAACATTTATTCCTTGCAAGTTTTCAGCAAACCAATAAGGTTCATCACCGGCTTCTTGTGCGTTATGGAAAATTTCAGAACCATTAGAAATGACGTTAACTTTCTTGCTAGATAATTTTCCGCCGTAGCCTCTTGAAATTATTGCGACATTTTTCCCCTGTTTATAAAAATGATTTGCAAGTTCTGCAACAACTGGGGTTTTTCCAACTCCGCCAGTTGTTAAGTTTCCAACCGAAATAACATAAGCATTGACTTTTTCTGATTTTAAAATTCCTTTGTCATAAAGTTTGTTTCTGAAATCTGTAATTTTTTCATAGAAAAATGCCAAAAACTCTAATATTGGCATCAACCAGTGATTAGAGTTTTTGTTATAGTGCATTTTAGTTATTTCGTTCTTTAAATTCATAATTATTAAAACATTAATCTAAATAACAAGAATCGTTTGTTCAATTTGTCTGTGAATTTTCTCAAATTTCTTGCTGTTGCTGCGATATCAGTAAGAGTTTTTCCAACTTCTTTCTTTTCGCAATTATCAAGTGAATTGATAACTTCTAAAGCATTAGATAAATCAATCATTGCTTTGTTTACATTGTCCACTGTTCCAAGAAGATGAGTTTTAAGTTTTTCATCTTTAGTCATAGTGTTTACAGAACTACTGATTTCATTAATATTTGAAATGATTGCAGTTAAATCTGAACTCAATTGTTTTGCATCAGCATTATCAAGTACTTTGTTTACGTTGTTTGTAAATTTAGTAAGTGCTTCTGTTGCTTCAAACATTGTTGGTTTGAATTTTGGATCGCCAACAACATCTTCTGTAAGTTTTGTAACTTTGTGGAAGTCATTTGTGAACTTATCTGCCATTTTCATCATTTGTTCTAAGTCGCTATTTGATGTTTCGATAAGTTTTTCTGCTTTTTCAATTGTAGTTGTTGCGTGTGCAGTCAATTCGTTAATATTAACAACAGACTGTTTCAAATCGGCAATAACTTTATCTGAAAGTAATTCATTTACTTTTAAGTTCGTTTCTGTCAAAGATTCAGCCGCTTTGTATTGTAAATCCATAAAGTCAGAAATACGCATTGGCTCAATGATTGTGTAAGGTGAAGTTTGAGGTGGATAACTCAAAGCAACATTATCCAAAGGAGTAATTCTCATTTTCTTAACACCTTTGTCAGTGATAAGTTCACCTTTCATAAATTCTGGTAAAATCAACCCTGGAAGATTTACTACATAGTCAATTTTATATGCATAAGTTGTATTTACTTTGTTTTGCATTTCAATTGGAATTGCTTTTGTAATAACAACTCTAGTGTCTTTGATATAACCTACATCATAATATTTGTTGTCTAATTTTATTTGAACAGGGTCATTTTTGAAAATTAAATCTCTGTTTACCACTGGCAAATAGGTAGTTCTAGTTCTAGGTGGCATAATTTCTAAGAATTGTTCACCGATAAGACCTGATTGTTGAATTGATAAAGTTGATGCTTTAGGAATAGTGATATTAGGTTCTGTAATAACAAATTTTAGTTTTACATAACTGTTTTCACCATTGATTACAGGAGTAATTTCTTCTACTTGACCAACTCTTAGCCCCATCATTTGAACCCCAGAACCTGCACGCATACCGTTTACATCTTTGAAGTGAACTTCAATTCTTTCTGCCGATGAAAACGCACGACCTTTTACCCACAATACTGTGAAGATTAGTATTGTTAATGCGATTAATGTTAATATGCCTACTTTAAACGACGATGATTTTAATTTCATTTTTTATTTTACCTACTTATGTTCCTATTATACCAAAAAAATTATTCTGTTAACATTTTCATTGGACCTGTTAAAGATGCGTTAATAAATTGTTTTGTATATTCATTACCTTTTTCACACATATCTTTTGGAGTTCCAGCGAAAACACATTTTCCATTGTAAAGCATTAAAACTTTGTCTGCTGTTCGCATAATTGTTGACATTTGGTGAGTTACAACGATTGATGATGCGTGAGTTTCTTCTTTTAATCTTACAATGTAATCTTCAATCAGAGTTGATGAAATTGGGTCTAAACCTGCAGTTGGTTCATCGTACAAGATTGTTTTTGGATTTGTAACGATTGCTCTTGCAAAACTTACACGTTTTTGCATACCGCCTGAAAGTTCTGATGGGAATTTATCTTCAATCCCCTCAAGACCTACAAGTTTTAGTTTTTCATCAACAATTCTTTTTAAATCTGCTTCTGTATATTTCTTTCTTAACTCTTTTCGTTCTTTTAGGGCAAAAATAATGTTATCAAAAACATTCAATGAATCAAAAAGGGCTGAATATTGGAATACCATTGCAACATCGCCTTCAGAAGTTTCAACTGTTCCTGAATTTTGTTGCAAAAGTCCGCAAATAATTTTTAAAATGGTACTTTTACCTGAGCCAGAAAAACCAACGATAGCAAGAGTTTCTCCGTCTTTTACCTCGAAAGAAATATCATTTAATACTGTTTTGTCATCAAATTTTTTTATTAAATTTTTAACTTTTATCATAATTAATCCTTAAAAGAAAAATGCTATTGAGAAGATTAAATCCCAAATTACGATTGCAACGAACGACCAAACTACGGCCTTTGTTGTTGCTATACCTACACCTTTTGCCCCGCCTTTTGCTATATAACCACAAGTACAACTTATTAAAGCGATTGTAAATCCGTAAACAAAGGCTTTTGCGATTGCGACTTTGATATCGTAAATGTAAAGTCCTGACCAAACTGATGTAAAGTATGCTTTATAACTCAATTCACTTACTAATGTTGATGCTAAACCTCCGCCAAGAATACCGAAAGTTGAAGCAACGATTAGAACAGGTGGCATCATCAATGTTCCTGCAATAACTCTTGGAACGAACAAATATCTGATTGGGTCAACTCCAAGAACTGAAATGGCATCAATTTGTTCTGTAACTTTCATTGTAGCGATTTCGGAAGCAAGAGATGAGCCTATCATTGAAATTATTGCAAAACCTGACATAATAATTCCCATTTCACGGACTGTCAAGATTGCAACAAGCATTCCGACGTAGTTTCCACCGCCTTGTTTAACCATTTCTCCTGCAACTTGCATTGCAACGATGATTGATGTCATACATACGATAGAAATTGTAATAGGCAAAGAACTTACACCAAATCTTGAAGATTGATCAACAACTTCTTTCCAATCGATTTGACCTAAAACAATGCATTTTAAAGTGTGCAACCCCTGAATTGCAATTTCTCCGAGTGTTGTCAAAAAATCTTCAAATTGGTCTGCGAGCATTTGTAATAATTGGTAAGTCGCAGATTGTTTTAGATATGCCCTAATCTGTTCCATTTTCTTAATTGTACATCAACAATTACGGCTTCGCAAGTTCTTTACTATTTTAAATATAATATAGACAAACTCTGAAAAAAGTTGTATTATATAGTCATTATTACCCCGTTATGAGTTTAAATATGAAAGGAGAATTATGAAAAAGGTTTTATTATTCTTAGTTGTTGCTGTTGCAATGCTTTTTACAGCAAACGTAACTTTTGCATCTGAAAATTGCGATTGTGGTTGCAACTGTGCAAAAAAATGTACTTGTGCAAAAGAACATTGTAAATGTGACAAAAACTGCAAATGTGATTGTGCTAAGACAAAATGTAACTGCGACAAAAAATGCACATGTGAAAAAGGCAAATGTGATTGTGCAAAAAAAGGTTGCAAGTGCGACTGTGCAAAAGTTAAATGCAAAGCCGGTGAAAAGAAATGCAACTGTGATAAAAAATGTGATTGCGTAAAAGATAAATGCAAATGTGGTGACGACTGCAAATGCGGTTGCAAATCAAAAGTAAAATGTGCTTGCGATAAAAAATGCGACTGTACAAAAGACAAATGCAAATGTGGTGAAGATTGCAAATGTGGTTGTCAAACAAAAACAAAATTCTTCAAGAAAAAATGCAAATGCGATAAAAAATAAAATTTAAAAAGCCCTCAATTGAGGGCTTTTTTTATACAATATTATTTTTGAGTTACGTATTCAATCAATTTGTTTACGTCTTTGTTCCAAGAGCCGTACCAATTTTTTAAAATTACATCAGCCGGACAAAGTCCTTGATATACCAAGTCTTGAATAGGTTCAAGGTATTTTTCTTCGCCAAAACCTTGTTCTTTTAGCCCTTTTTCTGACATATTTAGTAAAGTTTTTGCTATTTCTTTCAAATCAACTTTACCAAGTTTATTATCCAATGCATATTTTGGAACTCCGTATCTAAGTTCTGCAAAATCTTTATATTGGAATTTTGACAAGTATTCATCAACTTCATTTAATACACTTTGCGAATATAAAATTCCCTTATAAAAAGCAATAATTGAATATTGAAGTCCATTACCTACGCAGTCTTGGTTTCTGATTTCAATGAATTTTCTCAAACGAACATCTGGAAAATACAGATTTGCACAAAGTTTGAAATCTTCAATATTTGCGATAAAGCCTTGATATTCCTTGTTCATGAATTGTTTTAAGGTCATTGTTCCGTTAGTTGCGTAAGTTATATCATCTCTAGAGAACATAATCATTGGAGTTTCAAGAACTGTATTGATATAATCTTCAAAAGTAATATCTTTGTTTAAGTTTGTTGCAAAGCCACAACGTTCGCTATCTGTATTTAACCATGCTAATGCTCTAAAGGTTTTGTAACCTGTATCAACACCACCTCTTATAGGTGAATTTGCAAACATTGCTGTCGAAATTGGTGATAGCATATTGGCAATTCGGAATTTCTTCATCGCATCTTCTTCACTATCAAAGTCAAAGCATGCCTGCACTCCTGCAGTTTCTCGCATCATTACATCTGACAAAATTCCCCAAAGATAGTTTGCCATGATTTTATATCTGCGTTTTGGTAATAATTTTATACTTTTGTATGTAGAAACAGGGTAAATTCCGTAATTCAAAAGTTTAATGCCGAATTCGTCAAGCAAAGGAATAAACTCTTCGTCTAATTCTTTAATATTTTTTTCCAAATCCTGAATTGTTTCTTGAGGTTTTAGGCTCAATTCCATTTGACACCCAGGTTCTAATGTAATTGTATCGTGTAATTTTTTAAGTCCGATAATATTATCATTATCAAGCAAGTAATCCCAATTTTCGTTTCTTGCATAAAGTCTTAAAAATTCACAAATTCCGTCTATGCCTGAGTATGGTGCGGATTGGTTAGTTTCGTCGACAATTGGCAAACGTTCATATTCAAGCCCAACTTTAAACTGGTCTTTCGAAAATTTTATTCCGTCGATAAATAGTTTTTTAATTTCATTTAATTCAAGTTTTTCTTTTAATGCGATTGACACAATGATCCCCTTTTTCATTTAGTATTATAACACTATTTAACTTATCAAATAAAATTTGAAAAACATTTCCCTGTTTGTATTATTATATATT
>CAVFCO010000064.1:0-1422 GCA_963620955.1 Alistipes senegalensis
GAGTAAATTATTTTCTTTGAAAAATTCAACAATAAACTTTTGAGAATTGTATCTGTCCGCTTGTTTTTTTGCAGACGGAAGTTTTTTTACAATAGAATTTTTGTTTACACGATAGTAATAATTAGTGTTTGGTACAGTTACCATTTTGTTTGATTTTTTCAAAATGTTTGGAGTCCACAAAATATCCTCAAAGAAAACACCCTCTTTAAATTTATAATCTTTAATCAAATTAGTACGATAAATTTTATTCCAAACATAGCAACAACGAGGGATTGCACATACATTCAATTTATCTTCAAGAGTTTCAAACACCTTTTCTTCTGTATAATGAACTCTATATTTCTGCGTATGTTCACGTTTTCTAATAATAGTCGCACAAGCAATATCACAGTCGTTATTTTTGGCAGAATTATACAATTTTTCAAAGAAATTCAAATCAATCCAATCATCTGAATCAACAAACGCAATAAATTCTCCGTTCACATAAGAAAGTCCTTTGTTTCTTGTTGCGGACAGACCTGAGTTTTGTTGTTCAAAAATTTTAACCCTTGAATCACACTCAAAACAACGTGCAATCTCAATTGAGCAATCAGGTGAACCGTCGTTAATAAGAATAATTTCAATATCTTTTAAAGTTTGCTTAATCAAAGTCGCTAAGCATTCTTCAAGAAATTCTTCAACGTTATACATCGGAACAATAACAGAAACTTTTGGTTGGTTAACAGGCTCTTTAATCCAAAAATCTTTGTATTTTTCCTCTATTTCTTTGCGTAATTCTTTAATATTTTCCATATTTCCTCATAAATCTTTTTCAAAAGTATATCATAAAAATACCCCTGATTGGATTCGAACCAACGACGACATTGCTTAGGACGCAATCGCTCTATCCAACTGAGCTACAAGGGCATTTTTATGTTATTTTACATAAATATCTTCAACAGTTTTTGGTGGATTATTTGGAACATAATTTTTCAAATACTGAATAACCTCTTCTGGGGTTTGAGCAAGATAAAACAAGTCCAAAGTGTGAGGTCTAGCAAAATTTTCGCTTACCATTTGATTAAAAAATTCAAAAAGTTTGTCATAAAAATGATTTGTATTCAAAAATACGATTGGTTTTGTGTTGTAACCCAAAATCTTTTGGTCAATCATTTCAGAAATTTCTTCTAAAGTTCCGTAACCACCAGCAAGTGTGATTGTCGCATCGGAAAAAGAATCTAATTTTTCTTTTCTATCTCGCATATTGTCAGTAAGAACAAATTCATCACAACAACCGCCCTCGTGATTTACAAATTCGTAAATCTTTTTAGGCATAATTCCGCAAACGTGCGAGCCGTTTTTCTTTGCATTTTGAGAAACAGTTCCCATTAAGCCAAAATCAGAACCACCATAAACAAGGTCATAGCCATTTTGCCCTAAAAG
>CAVFCO010000064.1:1432-4597 GCA_963620955.1 Alistipes senegalensis
ACAATATACACAAATTTTTTTCATAAATTTCTCTTTTTCCTTTAACTTCAACTATGATAACATTTAAAAAACAAACTTTCAACAAAATTAAAATTCACATTTTTTAATATTTTTATAAAAAATGAACAATATTTTATCAAAATCGTTATAATAATAAATGAACAAAAAGGAGAAAGCCTATGAGAAAAAATTTATTGATAACTTTAGTTTTAAGTATTGCATTCGCATCTGTCGTTTTTGCCGGCACAACTATTGCAACAAAGAATTATAATTACAAAAGCCCTCAAGCGAGAACATACCACAACCCACAAATGAAAACCTTTGGTATGTATGGAAACCAACCACCAATGGTGCCTTACGGTAATATGTACGGTAACAGACCGCCAATGCCCCCACAAGGTGGTATGTACGGCAATCGTCCACCGATGATGCCTTATGGTAATATGTACGGAAACAGACCACCTATGCCACCTCAAAATGGTATGTATGGCAATCGTCCACCAATGGTGCCTTACGGTAATATGTACGGTAATAGACCGCCAATGCCTCCACAAGGTAGTATGTATGGCAATCGCCCACCAATGATGTATGGCAACATGTACGGAAACAAAGCACCTCAGAAAAAAAGTAACAAAAACAAAATTAACTATCCTGTAACTATACCTTTATATGATGAAAGCAGACCTGTAGTTCAATAAAACTTTTTGTTTAAAAATAACTTCTTCTGTGCTATAAATTATTTGTAAAATATTTAAGGAGATTTTTATGAATAGTTACGTAGCAAGAGTTTTGGAAGAAACAAAAAAGAAAAATCCTAACGAACCTGAATACTTACAAGCAGTTGAAGAAGTTTTAACTTCAATTGAGCCTGTAGTAGAAAAACATAAAGAGTTTGAACAATTAGGAATTTTAGAAAGAATGGTTGAACCTGAAAGAATTATCACTTTCAGAGTATCTTGGGTTGACGACAAAGGTCAAGTACAAGTAAATAGAGCATTCAGAGTTCAATATAGTTCTCTAATTGGTCCATACAAAGGTGGTTTAAGACTTCACCCAACAGTAAACCAAAGCATTATGAAGTTCTTAGGCTTTGAACAAATTTTCAAAAACGCTTTGACAGGCTTACCAATCGGTGGCGGTAAAGGTGGTTCTGATTTCGACCCTAAAGGCAAATCAGATAGAGAAATTATGACATTCTGCCAAGCATTTATGACAGAATTACAAAGACATATTGGTCAAGATGTTGACGTTCCTGCAGGCGATATCGGTACAGGTGCTAGAGAAATCGGCTATATGTTCGGTCAATTCAAACGTATTAGAAATGCTTATGAGGGCGGTGTTTTGACAGGTAAAGGCTTGTCTTACGGCGGTTCTCTTGCAAGAACAGAAGCAACAGGCTTTGGTCTTTCTTACTTTATGAGAGAAATGCTTAAAGCAAACGGCAATCAATCATTCAGCGGTAAAACAGTAACAATTTCTGGTTCTGGTAACGTTGCAATTTATGCTTGCCAAAAAGTTAAAGAAATGGGCGGAAATGTTGTTGCAATGAGCGACTCAAATGGTTGCATTTACGACAAAAACGGCATTGATTTAGACTTAATCAAAGAAATTAAAGAAGTAAAAAGAGGTAGAATTAAAGATTACCTAGAAGTTCACAAAGACGCTGAATATATGGAAAAAACAAGTGAAGATTCTCCAATTTGGACAATCAAAACAGACATCGCTCTACCTTGTGCAACACAAAACGAAGTTACACTAAACTCCGCTAAAAAACTTGTAGAAAACGGTGTTATCGCTGTTGGTGAAGGTGCAAATATGCCTTGTACAAAAGAAGCAACAGAATACTTCTTAGAAAAGAACATTCTTGTTGGTCCAGCAAAAGCAGCAAACGCAGGTGGTGTTGCCACTTCAGCAATCGAAATGAGCCAAAACTCAATGAGATACTACTATACATTCGACGAAGTTGACAAAAAACTTGACGGAATTATGACAAACATCTTCAAATCTTGCAAAGAAGCAGCAGAAGAATATGGCTTTGGCAACAACTACGTTGCTGGTGCAAATATTGCAGCATTTGCAAAACTTTCTGAAGCAATGAAAGCACAAGGTGTTGTTTAATAGCATTTGCTAAATAACTAAGATAAGTGCGGAATTTGTTTCACAAATTCCGCACTTTTTTGAATATGTTTGACAAAGCGAACAAACCTTTGTGTCATTCCGCAACAACCTCACGTCATTCCGCATAAGTGAAACGCATTGCGGAATCTTTTTGTTATATTTAAAAGATACCGCAACAATCACGAGTGTCTTTCAGGGTCTTACCAATGTTCGCAATTAAAATAAGGTTTGCTCTTAAATTAATTTAAATATTCAAAGTTGAAAAGATTCTGAAACAAGTTCAGAATGACATGGAGGTTGTAATTATCTGTCATACCGGATTTATTCCGGTATCTTTTATTCAACAGGAGATACCGCAACGGAGTGCGGTATGACGAGATAAATACAGACTCACAAATTACTTGCAACTTGTAACAGGCGGATTTGCATTAGGATTTAAAGTTACATTACTGTCATTACATTTTCCGGAAGTACTTGCTTTTAGATAATCCATGTTATCATATCTAATTACCCAAGCCGTAGCCTCATCTCCTGTTTGACTGTCAAAAAGGTTATTAAAACTATATATAGTAGAAAATTCTATCTGATTTGTTTGCTTATTAAACCTAAACATAAAGACATCATTTCCCATCTTATTTTTGCCTTTTATACCATCAATATTGATAAGTATATAATTATTAGACCCTATTGCCAAAGATGTACCGTCTGCTAATTGAACCTTGTAAAAAGAATTATTAGAATCAATGTTTCCAGGTTTGTAAGTATTTTGCAAATCTGATATTGTTGCAATTGAACCTGTTGAAAAACAGTGTTGGTTTGTAGTAACACCACAGTTTTTAGAAACCTTCATGAACTCTGTAACTCTATCGCCAAAACGAGTTGCTTGAGCAGTTGCAGTTGTATCGTTTACAAACCATTCGCTTACAGGTCCATAAACCGCTTGAGCACGACCTAAAGCATCTTCGAGGTTTTGATATAACTTTTTAACTTTAGCAACTTTTTCTTTTTCACCAGTTGATGAGTTTAAGTTTGGCAAAGTCAAGGCTG
>CAVFCO010000065.1:0-3085 GCA_963620955.1 Alistipes senegalensis
AACCCTTAAATAACAAAAAGTCTGCCATACTTATGACAGACATTAAATAAACACGAGGATATTAAGAGAGAGAGTATAAAAAAATCTTTTTAATAAATTAAACTTTACCTCGATTGGTTCAATTTATTTTCGAGTTTCAAGAATTAGTTGTTGCTTAAAACTAATTTCAATGTAGCCATGTTTTTGATAGCCAACATTTTGTGTTTGTTGTGTTGAGCGTTAGATATTTCAAAGATTCTGCACATTCTGCGAACTTCTTCTGCTTCAGCAAAAGTATTAACTCTATATACGTTGTTGATTGGATCTGCTACAACTGACATCATAGTGTTTAATTCTTGTTCTTTCATCTTTAAAATATCCTCTCTTGAAATCTCTTACTCTTTTATAAAGTATTTCTTTCTCGAAAAATTGCCTTTTTTGTTTTATGTTTGTTAACATTCTGTAACAAACGTCTATATTATATATATAATGAGGATTTTGCCGATGTCAAAAAACGGCTGTAATACATGATACGCATGCAATTCAGCCGTTTTATTTTAGAATTTTATAAAAAATTTCACATGCTAAGTGAAAATTTTCTAGTTACAAGTTGTTTTTGTAACCCAATTTACTGTACAGTTGTTGTAATCCATATTATCGTAAGTCAATATCCACAACAAACCATTTGCAGTAGTTGCAGAACTACCACTTGTCATAATTATTGAGGCATCTGCAAGTGAACTTGTTTGTTGGAATGGTTCTAAACTTGGAATATCAATTGAACCTTTTATAAAAGTTATACTTGCACAGAAAATATCTGAACCAAGTGTATTATCACCTTTTTGAGGTCCGTCTACATCAAAGTATATATTATAATAATATGTACCGTCTTGATTTTGCATTGTCATAACAGAATAAGTTGAACCGTCTGCTAATAAAGATGCAAGGCCTTTACAAGATGTATCGTCTGTGCATGCTGCAACCCCTGGGACATAAACAGAATTTGAACGTGCTTTTGTTTTCAAGTTGCTTGCAATTGCATTTGCCACAGCAGTTTCACCCATGCTTGCAGAAACATCATGCTTCAATGAGTATTTGTCCCAAGATGAAGAAAGTTCTGCGTAGACTTTTTTTGCTTTTGCAGTGTTAACCTGTTGGTCTGTAGAATCACCAAGGTTTGGCAATGTTAATGTTGCAACAACACCGATGATACCCAGTACCATTAAAACTTCTGCTAAAGTGAACGCTGATTTTTTATTGAATTTATACATAATTTCCTCTTTCTTAATCACAAGTATGATTTGAATTCCAGTCTACAGTATTACAATTTAAGTAATCTCTGTTACCAACTTCTATAACCCATGCTGCAGTGTACTCTAAATTACCCATACTGTGCTTGTTTGCACCGGCAGGTTTCAAACCGTCTTTACACATTTCAAATTGAAAAACATCATAACCATAATCATTTTCACCTTTAACACCGTTTACATCAACCAAAAAATATCCCGCTTGACCATGACAAAAATTATCATCATTAGGATCAATCTCAGATACATCACTAGTAAGATATATCCCGACACTAGAACCGTCTTTCATTAAAAATTTTCTATAATTGTTGTTTGAATCAATAGTACCTTTAAAGCAACCTGCACCAGTACCACAATCTTTTGTAACACTAGCCACTTCTTTAAAATAATCTCCAAACATTGATGTTGGAGTTTTACCATTTGGAATAGTCCATGCATAAGGTTTGCCATAAGTTTGAATTATAGTTTGGTAAATTCCGTCAAGTTCTGGATAAACTTTTCTTGTTGCAGCAACAACTTTTCTATCTTCAACATCGTCTTGTAATGACGGCAACGTAATTGCGGCAACTACACCGATAATCGCCATAACGATTAAAACTTCTGCTAACGTAAACGCAATATTTTTTTTAGACAACATTTTCACCTCTAAATTTGGATAATGAAATTGTAAACTTTTTGATATTGCTTGTCAAACAAACTTAAACAATTGTAACCTTTTTGATTTTTTTGCAAATGATTATAAAATTAATTTAGGAGGAAGGCATGAAACAAAATTTATTTTTAATATTATTAATGATGATATTTACTGCAAGCATGACATCTGCTGCAACATTAAAATCAAATGCAATAACTGAAAGAATCCCTGCAGGTACTAAGTTTAACATCAAATTATTAGACCCAATCAGTTCTCAAAACAGTAACGAGGGCGATTATTTCAGTGCAACTTTATTAAAAGATATCAGCACAAAAAAACATTTACTACTTCCAGCAGGTTCAATGCTTAGAGGTAGTATTGGTAGTGTTTCTCCAAGCAAAAGTTTTTCTAGAGGTGGCGTAATTCACATCGATTTTGACCACATAGTAACTCCAAACGGCAGACAATTACCTTTAGATTTAATTATCTCAGGCAAAGTTAACATCAACCTTGACGGCGGAGTATACATCAACAAAGGCTACGGCGAAGCACTTCAAAAAAACTGGGACAAAACAGTTGAAATCACTCAAAATTCAACTGACTTTGGTATGGATATCGGTGAAGATGTTCTATTTAGCACTGCAAGAATTATTACAGTTCCTGTTTGTGCAATCGGTGGTGCTGTTGGTGGCGGACTTTACTGGATTGGCGATAGCATTATTGACATGTTCAGAAAAGGTCAAAACGTAGAATTTAACCAAGATGAAACATTAACAGTAATTCTTACTCAACCAATTGATGTTCCAATCAATTAATTAAAGATACCGCAATTCGCTTCGTTTCCCTCTCCGAAATGATTATCAATCATTTCGTCGGCAGAGTGGTATGACAAGGACAAGTTAAGACAAAAATATTTATACGTCATGCCGGATTTATTCCGGCATCTTTTATTTAATTTTGAATAGATACCGCAACAACCACAGTACACGTCATTCCGCATAAGTGAACATTAGTGAACGCATTGCGAAATCTTCAATTCATAAGAGATACCGCAACGGAGTGCGGTATGACGTACGAACAACCACAGTACACGTCATTCCGCATAAGTGAATTAGTGAACGCATTGCGGAATCTTTAATAAAAAAATACCGCAACAAGTGCGGTA
>CAVFCO010000066.1:0-11821 GCA_963620955.1 Alistipes senegalensis
TGTCAGAAAAAAACAAACATTTGACTAAATTTACATATTTCTTTTTAGGTATTCCGTACTTGAAAATTAAAGAATACGAAGATACAGAAACATTGATTTTGTTCGGATTTTTACCGATTTTTAAAAGAAAAATTAAAAAATAAAATAAAAAGGGTTAAACATTTCGCTTAACCCTTTTTGTTATTTAAACATCTTTTCTTGAATTAGTCTTCTCTAGGGTATTTTGTCATTACGAACTCAATATCTTTATCGCCACGTCCAGAAAGGTTTACAAGTAAATCTTTGCCTTGGACTGTTTTTGATAATTTTATCGCATAAGCAACTGCGTGAGAACTTTCTAATGCCGGAATAATTCCCTCTAATCTTGATAATTCGTAGAATGCGTTTACTGCTTCAAGGTCAGTTACTGTATCATATTTTACTCTGCCGATTTCGTTTAAGTAACAATGTTTTGGACCTACTCCAGGGTAATCCAAACCGCTTGCAATGCTGTATGCATCAGTTACATTACCGTTTTCGTCTTGCAAAAGATTGCATCTGAAACCGTGTAAAATGCCAGTTTTTCCAAAAGTCATACTTGCTGCATTTTGACCTACACCTTCGCCACGACCCAAAGGTTCAACACCGAAGATTTCAACATCGTTTTCGTCTAAAAATGCACTGAATAAGCCTATTGCATTTGAACCTCCGCCAACGCAAGCCATAATGCTATCAGGAAGTTTTCCAACTTGTTCCAAGAATTGTGATTTTGCTTCTCTGCCGATAATTGATTGGAAATGTTCAATCATCATTGGGAATGGGTGAGGTCCAACGGCTGAGCCGATTGCGTATAAAGTTGTTTCGTATTCTTTTGTATAAGCAATAAATGCTTCATCAACGGCTTCTTTCAAAGTTTTTGAACCGCTTTGAACAGAAATGATGTTTGCACCTAAAATTCTCATACGGTCAACATTTGGTTTTTCCTTAATAATATCGTTTTCGCCCATATAAATATCGCATTTAAGTCCAACTAAAGCCGCTGCAGTTGCAATTGCTACACCGTGTTGACCAGCACCAGTTTCAGCCATAATTTTTGTTTTACCCATATGTTTTGCCAAAAGTGCTTCGCCTAATGAGTGGTTGATTTTGTGAGCACCAGTGTGGTTCAAATCTTCTCTTTTTAAATAAATGTTGTTGCCGTATTTTTTAGATAAATTTCTTGCAAGATAAATTGGGCTTGGACGTCCAACATAATTTTTTAAAAGGTAGTTTAATTCATCATTAAAGGCTTTGTCGTCTTTAAGTTCAAAAAATGCTTTTTCTATTTTTTTGAATTCTTCTTTTAATTCGTCTGGAACAAATTGTCCACCGTAAATTCCGTAAAAACCTTCTTCGTTTGGCATTATGTTATTGATTTGTTGTTGCATTATTTTTTCTCCTTTATTAAACTTTTTGTAATAACCGATTTTTTGTTTTTTAAAATTTTTGCCCCTCGAGTAACCTTGCATAATCCAACATTTAATTCTGTTGAGATTCCTCTTTGAGTTTCCCCTTGAGCGAGTAATTTCAAAATACGCCATCGTTTTGATAAAGTCGAAATTTCATTTTTAGTAAGCATATCAGATAAGAACTCACAAACCTTTTCTTCTGTCTGTAAATTCTTTAAAATACTTGATATTTCTAACAAATCGTTCATTTTTTATCCCTACTTTGTTTCTATGTACAGAAACATTATAGAGTGTAATAAATTTTTTGTCAATACCTTTTTTACTAAAGTGATAAATACCAGTTGTAGAAATCTGTAATACCTTGTCTTAGGTCGATTTTAGGTTGCCAACCCAATTCCTTGATGTGAGTTGCGTCCATCATTTTGCGAGGTGTTCCGTTTGGTTTTGTTTTGTCGTAAACGATTTCGCCGTCAAATCCTACAATTTCTTTTACCATTTGGAAAAGGTCTTTTAGTTGAATATCGTCGCCTTTTGTGATGTTTACAAGTTCGCCAACCTCGTTGTAATCTTTGTTTTCAATTAGGTAAACACAAGCATCTGCTAAATCATCAGAACTCATCATTTCTCTGAATACAGAGCCGTCGCCCCAAAGTACAACTTTGTCTTTGTATGCACCTAATTCATTCAAAATTTCTTCAAGGTTGTCGTCGTTAACTTTTTCGTCTAGTCCCCAACCTAATTTGTAGCGTTTAATATCTTTTTTGATTGCTTCCATATCGCCGTTTCTAAGCAATTTTGCAAGGTGAAAACGTCTTAAAATCATTGGTAACAAGTGTGCAGTTTCCATGTTAAAGTTATCACCAATACCGTATTGGTTTGTAGGCATTGCAGAAATAAAGTTTGTTCCGTATTGTTGGTTGTAATATCTGCACAATTTGATAATTGAAATTTTTGCTAATGCGTACGCTTCATTTGTTTTTTCAAGTTCAGAAGTTAGCAAGCAATCTTCTTTCATTGGTTGTGGTGCTAATCTTGGGTAAATGCAAGAGGAACCTAAATTCAAAAGTTTTTTTACACCGTGTTTGTAACTGGCATGGACAATGTTTGTACCAATCATAAGGTTTTGGTAAATGAATTCAGCAGGATATTTTGAATTAGCCATAATTCCGCCAACTTTTGCCGCAGCAAGAATTACGTATTCAGGTTTTTCTTGAGCAAAAAATTCTTCAACGGCTTGTTGGTTACATAAATCAAGTTCTGAGTGAGTTCTTGTGATTATGTTTGTGTAGCCTTTTTCTTGCAACTTACGGTAAATTGCACTGCCGACAAGTCCTCTATGTCCTGATAAATAAATTTTTGAATTCTTTTCCATTTTTACCTCTTTATTATAAAAAATCGGATAAATAATTATCCGATTTTGTTAAATTGCTTACGGTTCTTGTGATACTAAAACTTTGTATCCTTGTTCTCGTAAAGTTTTTTCTTTTTTTGCTAGTTCTAAATCGCTTTGAACCATATCTTTTACTAATGCTCTTAAGTCGTAAGTTGGTTTCCAACCCAATTCAGTTCGTGCTTTTGTGCTGTCGCCTAAAAGTAATTCAACTTCTGCTGGACGGAAGTAACGAGGGTCAACTTCGATTAATGTTTTGCCTGTTGCTTTATCGATACCTTTTTCGTCAACACCTGTGCCAACGAATTCTAGGTCAATTCCAAGTTCTTCAAATGCCATTTTGCAGAAATCTCTGATTGATGTTGTTACACCAGTTGCTAAAACGTAGTTGTCTGGGTGGTCTTGTTGTAAAATTCTCCACATACCTTCTACGTAATCTTTTGCGTGTCCCCAGTCACGTTTAGCGTCAAGGTTTCCAAGGTATAATTTGTCTTGTAAGCCAACTTTGATTTTTGTTGCAGCCATTGTAATCTTACGAGTTACGAATGTTTCACCACGTCTTGGAGATTCGTGGTTGAATAAAATACCGTTTGATGCAAAAATTCCGAAACTTTCTCTGTAGTTTACACAAATCCAGTATGCATAAAGTTTTGCAACTGCATAAGGTGAACGTGGATAGAATGGAGTTTTTTCGTTTTGGATTGGTTCTTGAATTAAACCGTATAATTCAGAAGTTGATGCTTGGTAGAATTTTGTTTTCTTTTCCAAGTTGTTCATTCTGATTGCTTCTAAAAGTCTTAAAGTTCCTAAAGCATCGCAATCAGCAGTGTATTCAGGGCAATCCCAAGACACTTTTACGTGTGATTGTGCGGCTAAGTTGTAGATTTCATCAGGTTCAATGTCGTGAACTAATTTTGTAAGATTTGATGAATCTGATAAATCGCCGTAGTGCAAAATGAATTTTGCATCTTTATTATGAATATCTTGGTATAAGTGGTCAATTCTCGATGTGTTGAAAGATGAAGCACGTCTTTTGATACCGTGAACTTCATATCCTTTGTCTAGCAATAATTCTGCTAAGTATGAACCATCTTGACCTGTTACGCCTGTGATTAACGCTTTTTTCATTGTTACTCCTTATAAAAACTATAACAACATAATATCACGAAAACTTTTTTGTGTTAGTATTAGTTTAGGAGAAAATATGGAAGATTTAGTTCAAAAAATTGAATATAATGGCAAAACATTAGCGATAATAATCAAAAATGATTACTCAAAAGATGGTGTTGAATTTTTTACACCAAACGATTTTTCGCAACAACTTGCTTATATGAAACACCCAAAAGGTAAACGAATTGATGCTCATACGCACAATATCATACCGAGAGAAGTTTCTTATACAAAAGAAGTTTTGATAATTAGAAAAGGTAAATTAAGAGTAGATTTCTACGAGGACGACCAAACTTATATTGAAAGTCATATTGTTGAAAAAGGAGATATAATCCTTTTGGCATTTGGCGGACACGGTTTTGAATGTCTTGAAGAAGTCGAAATGATTGAAGTTAAACAAGGTCCTTATCTTGGCGAACAAGATAAAGTCCGTTTTGCAGGAGTAAAGAATGATGAGGTTAAATTTGTATAATGGAAATAATGAACCAACCAACCAACCAACCAACCAACCAACCAACCAACCAACCAAGGTTTTAGATGCTCATAAATTTATTCCAGTTTGTGAACCATTTTTAAACGGTAATGAAAAAAAATATGTTGCAGATTGTATGGAAACCGGTTGGATTTCATCTTCTGGTAAATATGTAAAGGCTTTTGAAGAAAGTTTTGCAAAATATTGTGATTGCAATTACGGTGTTGCAGTTTGCAATGGTACTGTATCATTGCATTTGGCTTTGTCTGCTCTTGGTATTGGTAAAGGCGATGAGGTCATTCTTCCTGATTTTACAATGATTGCGTCTGCATATTCAGTTTGTTATACAGGTGCAATGCCAGTTTTTGTTGATGTTGACAAGGATACTTGGAACATTGATGTTACAAAAATCGAAGAAAAAATTACAGACAAAACAAAAGCGATTATGCCAGTTCATATTTTCGGTAATCCGTGCAATATGAAAGAAATTGAACGAATTGCGAAAAAATATAACTTATATGTTATAGAAGATGCTGCAGAAGCACACGGTGCAACTTATTGCGGCAAAAAAGTCGGAAGTTTTTCTGATATTGCTTCATTCTCATTCTTCGCTAACAAAAATCTTACAACAGGCGAGGGCGGTATGGTCGTAATGAAAGATGAAAAATATTACGACAAATGCAGATATTTGAAAAATATGAGTTTTCCAATAAATGCCCCAAGAATTTATGAACATAACGATATCGGTTTTAATTACCGTATGAGTAATATTCATGCAGCAATTGGGCTTGCTCAAGTTGAAAAGGCTGATGAATACAAAGAAATGAGAATTAAAAATCATAATTTGTATAAAGAATTACTTTCAGATGTTGACGGAATTATTTTCCAAAAAGATGAGGAAAATTCTGAAAATGTTTGCTGGATGAACACAATTTTGCTTGACCCTAAGGTTTACGGTCATACAAAAGAAGAATTGATTGCTCATTTGAAAGAAAACGGTGTTGATACAAGATTATTGTTTACCGGCATGCATCGTCAAAAATGTTTGTTAGACTATGGTTGCGACGGAAGTGGCGAATATCCGGTTACTGACAATTTAACTCAAAATGGTTTCTACTTACCATCAGCAAGTAGTTTGACAAAAGAAGATATTGAATATGTTTGCAAATTAATAAAGGAGTTTTAGTTTATGAAAATCGGTATTTACGCAGGCACTTTCCAAAATGCAACTGTAGGTGGCGGGCATGCGTTTGAGATGAATTTTATTGAATCTTTAAAACGACTTGATACAAAACACGAAATATATTTCTTTTATTTTTCAAAAAAGAGAGTTTTTGAAAATACTGAACACGTAACTTTTGTGAACATAAATCCTTGCAAAAAATTTGATTTAAAACACAAGTTGCTAAAATTCTTGATTTATTGGTATGACATTCAAGTAATGTATTACTATACTCCATTGTATTACAGTGTTGATTTGCCTCAAGTAACAACCGTTTGGGACTTAAATCACAATGATATTCCTGCTTTTCCAGAGGTTTCAAGACGTGGTGAATTCAAAAATAGAGAAAATCATTACCTTGAGTGTTTACCTCGTGCAACAAGAATTTTAGTTGGAAATAACACCGGCAAAAAAGATATTTTCACTTATTACCCAATTGATGAGAGCAAAATCAGAACTATTCCGATGTTCACTCCTCAAGATATTTTCCACCTTGAACCAGATGAAAGTATTCTTGAAAAATACGGTTTAGAAAAAAATAAATTTATTTATTATCCTGCTCAATTTTGGGCACACAAAAATCATATTAGAATTGTCAAAGCCTTGAAAGAATTGAAAGACAGAGGTATTAATTTGACTTGCGTATTCAGTGGACAAGGTACTCGTTTGAAATTTATCAAACGTAAAGTGAGCGAATTAGGTCTGGAAAATCAAGTTAAATTCGTTGGATTTATTTCAAGAGAAGAAGTTTGTGCCTTGTATAAAAATGCAATGGCTTTAGTTTATGCTTCTGCTTATGGACCAGACAACATTCCACCTTTGGAAGCCTTATATTTTGAATGCCCAGCAATTGTTTCAAATATCAGAGGTCATTTAGAGCAATTAGGCGACAAAGTTACATTCTTTGAAGTGTTTGACCATGTTGATTTAGCAAACAAAATTGAAGAAGTTATGCATAAAGAATTTTCTGCTGAAGAAAAACTTGCAGGTAAAAATTTGGCAATCGAAAGAAGTTCTGACAATTACGTAAAACAAGCGATTGATGTCGTTGCTGAATTAGAACCAATTGTTGAATGTTGGGAATACAACGACGTATTTAAACCTGTAAAATTATTTTTAAAAGAAAAATTCTTTTCAAATAAAAAATAAAGGCATTACATAAATTTTTTGTTAAATCTAAGCATTTTGCATTGGAATTTTTTGCGAACTTTTCCGATTCCGAAAACGGCTAAAAATCCATAAGTTAAATATGTCAAATACCAACCAAGAGTTCCCTTGCCAAATTTGTCAGTTATTCCTCTAAGATAATCTGTACCGCCATATTTTGGTGAATCTTTATCTCTTGAAATAATTTTGATGTCATCACAATATTCAGGGTAGTAGCAACCTACTGGATATAAGTAATTGCAAGGCAAAACTAAAATGTTTTTGTCTGAAACATACTTATTCAAATGACTTTCATCATGAACTTCTGCAATAACTCCGTTATCCAAATCTTTTTGAGTATTTTCCATACAAGTATGACAAAACTCTAGGTATGCATCACGTGTTCCACCGTTTAGGCAACCTTGAACGTAACATTTGCCTTGACCATAAGGAATGTATGCCAATGATTTTTCATCTCTACAATATGGAACTTCATCAATAGGACGTTTATAATTTCCTGGGTGCAATCCTGCAACAAATCCGCAGTGTTCTTCGTCAGGTAAAATCTCATGTCCAACAGGTTGAACAAATTTCATATTTGCGTTGAAGAAGAAAATGTAATCGTGTTCTTTTAGTTTTTCTTCTTGAGTTAAGAACATTTTAAATCGCATTAACGTATCATACGGCCAACCAAGTTTTTCTTGGTGGATTTTTATTACGTTGTCATTTTCTTGTCCGTAGATGTTTTCAGCATCTGTGAAAACAAAATAAGTTTTTTGTGCATCTGTTATGAATAATTCTTCGCAAGATTTGTAAAAATCTTCCCAAAATGCGATATATCTACCAGTTGCAACGTATAAAATTGCGATTTTCATTTTTATCTCCTATTTGTTTTTGTTTTTTTTGACTTTTTTGACAATTTCTTCCGGCATTGGATCAGAAACTTCGTTTTTGTTTAAATTATTGTATACATCCATATTCATCTCTTCTGGAGAAGCAGAACTGCTAATCCAACCTCTTTTCATTTTTTTATTTTTGTATTCTTCGACACTTTTACCATAATAATGATTGCAACGGATTTCATTCAATGGGGCATATTTTGTTTTTCCAACGACACCATGTTTATGAACAAGCATGTATAGAACCTTTTTTCCTTGAACAATTGATTTTGTTGAACCATTTGGAACTTTTTCTCTCATAGTAAAGTTTTCAATTACTAAACCTTCCGGTTTTGTTTCGTGTCCAGAGTTGCCGTAAATCCACCATTTCATAACAATTTGATTATATTTTTCGTTATCTTTTAAATATTCTGCAATAGTTTTGTCGTTTGGTGCATAAGCAAATTCATCTGTATCAAGTGGTGCGAACCATTTTGTTTCATTTTTATATTTTTCTATTGCTCCGTTATAAACTTGAGATTGTTTATTTTTACTTTTTCCTACAAATAAATCATAAGTTACCAAACCTTTTTCGATGTATGGCTGTAGAACTTCTTTTATGTTGTCTGAACTTTCATTATCATAAATGTAGAAATGGTCTACACCTTGCAATAAATAGAACTCTATCCATTCATTAAGATATTCTGCCTCATCTTTTATAATTAAAATTATAGACAAATAATATTTAAAATCGTTTTTTTCTTTTTCGTTGTTAATTTTTGATATCTTTTTTATCGTTTCTTTGAAACCTAAATTTAAAAAAGCGGTTCTGATAGAATCTCTAGTTGATTTGTTTATTATAAAATTTGATATCAATTTTAATATGGATTGTTCAAACTTTGATGGTTTTTGTTGAGGTTGTAACATTTAGTTGTATCTCCTGTTAATCTTTTTATTATATAATTATGTATGTTACAAAAATGATAACACGAAAGAGGATTTATGAAAATAAATATTGCGTATGCTCCTGATGATAATTTTACAAACTTGGCAATAGTTTCAATGGTCAGCGTATTAGAAAATAATAAGAACAATGAAGTTGAATTTATCATTTTGTATTCAAAGTTAAAAGAATCTTCTATTAATGCATTTAACTTTTTGAAAAATTACGAAAATTGCAAAATCAGATTTGTAAAAGTTGACGAAGAAATATTTAAAGATTTTCCTCTTGCATGTTGGGTTACAGTTCAAACTTGGTTTAGAACTGCTTTAGGAGATTTATGTCCAGATTTAGACAGAATTTTGTATTTGGATTGTGATACTTTAGTGGTGGGTGATTTAGCGGAATTATTTTCAATGGATTTATCAAATAATTTAATCGCTGGTGTTACAGATATTGTTGGTAAGGAATCTCATGTAAAAAGATTAGGAATTGAAGACAATACTTATTTCAATGCTGGAGTCCTTTTATTCAACACAAGATTAATAAGAGAAGAAAATACCTTTGCTAAAATTAAAGAGTATGCAGTAGGTAAAAAATTACAATGTGCAGATCAAGATGCTATAAATAAGGTTGCTGATACTCAAAAACTTTTATTGCACCCAAAATATAATTATTTAGAAACTTGGCAATCAAATTATGAACATGATTACAATGAAAAATATTCTGAATTGTATTCTCAAGCAAAAGAAAATCCAGTAATTATTCATTTTGTTGGAATGAAGCCATTTTTCTATAAAAACTTACATTCATGTAAATTTCAATGGTGGAAGTATGCTCAAAAATCGAATTTAACTGTATTCAAAGAAAGATTTTTAGAGGAAGAAAAACAATTTGATTATGATATAAAGCATTTTAGTTATTTAAAATATTTTGTCGATTTTGTTTTCTCAAAAATAATTTTTGAAAAGAAATTACGTAACAAATTCAAAGCAAAAGTTAAAAATGCCAAAGATGTTTTAAATTCTGAAAAATTCATTGAATACAATACACAAATTAAACAATTATTTTAAATTTTGTAGAGTAATCCAGTTTTCTGGGATTATGTCGTAGTTTGAATCTAGTGTTGCAATCCATTTCTGAGGGGCTACAACGATTTTGTTTTCGTTTTCGTTCAACCAAGCACCCCACCAAGAGAAAGAACTGTTTGCAATAACGTTATGTTTGCAGTGTTTCATTAATTCCAAGTCAAAATATCCTTGTTTATCGTTGTTCACATCTACATAAACTGTTTCATAATCAAATTTAACGTTCTCTTTAACCCAATTTATATCATCAGAAAATACGAATAAAGTTAAGTTTTTACCTGTTTTTTCTGCAATTGTTTTTACGGCGTTTTGGTAATATTCTTCGGTAAATGTTCCGTAAGTCTTTTGGTTATTCTTTTTTGTATAATCTCCACGTCTGAAATGTAGTGATACAGATTCTGTTGAGTTTATTTTATCCAAAATTTCTTGATTTTTCTTGTTCAAAGGTGTTTTTAGAGTAAAATCTTTTAGTAAATCTTCTCTGATATATTTGAAATATTTTTCTGTTTGGTAAAATCCTGAAATATATGTCGGTTCTTTTATTTCCATTAATTTAGGTTGATATTTCATGAAATTTCCAACGCCCTCGTTTACGTGTGGCATATTGAAATGTTCTTTTGCAATAGAATTTCTAATAGAGCGAATAGGAATAATTGTTCTCAAAAGTTTTTTGAATGGACATTTTTTTACTGAATGTTTTTTATAATCTTCAAAACATTCGAAATGAGAAAGTTTTTGACTGTTTGAACTATCGTCAATCAAAAAATCTAATCCGCTTTTTTTAGATAAACTTTTTGCAAAAGCCCAGCAAAACATTTGGTTTGCCATTCTTCCTGCCGATTCAACAATGATTTTATCAAGTTGATAAACCGGCAAAGTTTCTGTTTTTACTCTGAATACCGGAATGTGTCCGAAAAGTAAATACGTATCAGTTTTAATACTTTCGCTAAGGGTGTACAAAGTCAATCCGCCAAGTCGAACCTTATATTTCATTGCTCTGAAATATTGATCTGGAAGTCCGATATGGTGGTCTTTTACGTATTTTAATCTATCTCGTTCAGCAAACAATTTGTCTGCTTTTTTCTTTTCTGTAAGTTTTGTTTTTACTATAGAATTATTGTTTACAATATAGTAGTAAATAACTTTTGGAACGGTTACAAATTTTTTGCAGTTATTCAATGCTCTGATTGAAAACGCAGCATCTTCATAACATTTGCCCTCGTTAAATCTTAGGTTAGTTCTATCAATTAATTCTTTTTTATAAATTCTATTCCAACAACTTGGGTATCTTTTTATGTTTGAAAGTTCAAACATTTCCACAACATCGGTTGTTTCTTCAACAGTATCATATTTGATACGATATTTTTCTTTTGTTTCTGAATATTTTCTTATAATTCCTGCCGCTGAAATCTCTGCATTGTGTTCAATTGCAGTTGTATATAGTTTTTCGTAATAATCTAAATCTACATAATCATCACTATCTAAAAATGCGATGTATTCGCCTGTTGCTCTTTCTATACCTGTATTTCTTGCTGCAGAAAGTCCTTCATTTTCTTGGTTTATAACAACAATTCTTGAATCTTTTTGTGCAAATTCCTGAATTATGTCAAAAGAAGAATCTTTTGAACCGTCATTTATACAGATTATTTCAATATCTTTAAGTGTTTGATTTGTAACACTTGTCAAATTGTTTCTCAAATATTTTTCTACGTTGTATACAGGTATAATTATTGATACTTTTGGCATAACTTCCTCTTTATTCTTATGTGTTTTAATATACATCAAATACGTTGGTTTGTAAAACTAAAACGGTGCAAATCTCTCTAAAATCCCAATGTGCAACAAGGTGTTTTTATTATAAAATATTTTTAATGACAAATGACGTAGAAAAAAAAGAAAATATTTTGAATTTGTTGGATTATCTCTTAATCTCTTTATTTTCTTGTGGATTGACTTGTTTTATTTATAAAATTTTTTATGGCAAATTTACGTATCAAAATTTGACGGATTTTTATGTAGGAAGTTCGATTTATTCCAATATTAACAAGTCTTTTGACATTTGGATTTTTGTAATATATTTGATTCTAT
>CAVFCO010000067.1:0-2425 GCA_963620955.1 Alistipes senegalensis
GATGAAATCACCGCCAGTTTTTTTTATTCAAAAATAATTAATTTTCTGAAATTAGGCAATTTTTTTTGATAAAAATACTTTATATATTTGGTTATTAAATTTTATATTATTTTTGGAGGTTTTATTCATGACAAGAATCGATGGAACTCAACATGTTGGAGTTAATCCTAGAGTAGAAACAAATGGTTACAGAGCAGGTAGAACATCTGCACCAGATTATACAAGACGAAGTGATTATCTAGAAGAAGATACACTTGATATTTCCTCTAAAAAGAAAGGAGATGGCGAAAAAGGTATTATCGCATCAACTTGTGAAACTATCGGAAACGGTGTTAAATCGTTTGTAAATATGACAGTTAATGCATTTGCGAGGGCTGCAAGCGAAGTTGTTGTTGATAAAGCAGTAGATAAACTTGCTGGCAAATAATTTTCACACTTAATTGTGAATTAAAATATTATAAAAAAGGGCGGTTTTTGACCGTCCTTTTTTAGTCTAGAAAATCTGCTAAAATAACCGTTGATATCAAAAATCCTTGATTTGATAAATTATATCCGTTCTCAGTTTTTACGATATGCCCTGTTTCTAGATATTGTTTTAGAGGTTCTGAGTATTTTTCGTCAAAATTAATGTTATATTTATTGTTAATAAGTTCTGTGTCTATACCCTTTGCTCGTCTAAAGCCTAAAAATATTTCTTCTTCCAGTTTTTCTTTTGGTGTTTCGGTATGTCCAAAATCACGCAAAAGAGGATTTTCAATATATTTATGAATATCAAATGAGTTTGCATACCTAATTCCGTCTTGGTATCCGTGTGCAGAGCAACCAAATCCGTAGTATTCCGCATTATCCCAGTATGTTAAATTGTGTTTTGATTGAAATTCTTCGGCTTTTGCAAAATTACTTATTTCATAATGAGAAAAATCTTTTAATTCCTCAATGGCTAAAAGGTACATGTCTGCTTGCAAATCATCATCAGGTAAATTTGCAGGTGTTTTTTCCCCAAAAACAGAATTTTCTTCAATTTTTAACCCATACAAAGAAATATGCTGAATGCCTAAATCTTTTGCCGTTTTTAAATCTTCTCTAAAACCCTCTAGAGTTTGTGTTGGTAATCCGTAAATCAAATCGACTGAAATATTTTTAAAACCAACTTCTTGTGCAAGTTTGACTGTTTCTATCGCTTTTTTTGAATCGTGTGTTCTATTGATTATTTTCAAGATATTGTCATCAAAAGTTTGTATTCCGATACTCAAACGATTGATGCCAAGGTCTAAAAGTCCTTTTAAATATTCTTCTGTTGCATTTTCGGGGTTAAGTTCAAAGGTAACTTCTTCATCTTCAAACAAATCAAATTTGTTCATAATTTTTTGAACATGTTTTAAAGGTAAAATTGACGGTGTTCCTCCGCCAATATATAGAGTTTTTAACTTATTTCCCTGATAATTCGTATCAATATCTTTTAACAACGAAATTACATAACCTGTTTCAAGATTAAGGTTACAAGTTGATGTAAACGCACAATAAAAACATTTTGATTTGCAAAAAGGTATATGAATATAAGCACTTTGTGGGGCAGTCATTTTAACCCTCTGCAAGTTCTTCGTTAATTCTTTTTGCAACTTCTAGTGATGAGTTTTTGTCAGAAAGCAATGCTTTAACTGATTTTAAACCTTCAATGTGTTTTTCTCTAACTTCTTCATCATAGATTAATTTTTCTACGTTGTAAGCGATAAAATCAGGTTTTACTTTTGTTTCAATAATTTCCGGCACAATGTCTTTGTCTGCAATGATATTTGGCAAAGAAACTCTTGTGATACATCTTACAAGCAGATAAATTAAATAGAATAAATAAGGTCCTCTATATGCAATAATCATCGGTGTATTATAAAGAGAGGCTTCTAGTGCAACTGTGCCTGAGGCTAAAATTAATGCGTCAGAAACACTCAACAATGCTTGATTTTCACCTTTAATAACTCTAAAATCAGTGTCTTTGAAGTATTCGTGATAAATTTTATCTGAAATATTTGGTGCTTGTGAGAATACAAATTGTAATTCAGGGTGCATTTTTTGTAAAAGTTTTGCTGATTTTACAAAAACACTCATCAAATTTTTTAGTTCAAATACTCTAGACCCAGGGAAAACTGCGACAAGTTTTTTGTTTGTATCTAAACCGTGTTGTGCAAAAAATTCTTCTCTGTTTGCTTTTTCTGGTAATTGACTAATTAATGGGTGTCCGCAATAAGTCGTTTTTATTCCGTAAGACTCATACATTTCTTTTTCGAAAGGAAAAATGCAGAACACTTCATCAACATATTTTTTTATTGTTTTGATACGGTGTTTTCTACTTGCCCAAACTTGTGGAGGTATATAATAATTTGTTCTAATACCAGCATGCTTTAGGTATTTAGCCATTTTTAGGTTAAAC
>CAVFCO010000068.1:0-1326 GCA_963620955.1 Alistipes senegalensis
AATTTTATAAAAGAAAAATACGGTTATGATTTCAAAAAAATGAGTTTTAATTATCAGATTACTGAATTTTTGCCTAATTGTAAGGTTTTTCCTGAAGATTATTTCTCTGCTCATAAATCAGGTAAAACCGAAAACAGTTACTGCAAACATCTTTTTGCCGGAAATTGGGGTGTTGCTTGGAGAATAAAAACTCCGATAAATCTAAAAAACTTAAGATTACATGTGTTGAAAAAAACACATCATCAAAATAACTCTTTACCGTTATTAGACAACGAAGAATTGTTATTTTATTTAAAACTTAATAAGAAAAAATCTGTAGCATTGGTAAGTGTGAAATAGTTGGTGAATTCAATGAATATTCCTATTTTTTTAGCAAGTGATGAAAATTACGCAAAATACTTGGCTGTTGTAATGACTTCAATTTTTATAAATACAGAAAGTTTTGTTGAGTTTTACATTTTAGATGGAGGTTTGACAGAGGAAACAAAAAGTAAAATTCAAAAATTAAAATTGATTAAAGATAATTTTTCAATAGAATTTATAAAACCTGATATGTCTAAATTAGCGAATCTACCAAACATAGGGTATTTTTCGCTAAACACTTATTTGAGATATTTAATTCCAAATTTAAAACCCAAATTAAATAAAGTTTTATATTTAGACGTAGACTTAATTGTAAACGGTGATATAAAAGAATTTTATGGAATAAGTTTAGAAAATTATCATTTAGGGGCTTGTCCATATTTATTGGAAAATAATATAGGACAAGTAGAATGGTGTAATAAAATAAAGAATATTATAGGTTTAAACCCAAAAAGCAGATATTTCAATGCCGGAGTGCTTTTAATTGATTGTGAATATTTTAGAGAACATAATCTGCAAAAAGTTTTAATTGATAAGACTTTAGAATTGGCAAATATTTTGGAATGTCCAGACCAAGATGTTTTAAATATTATTTTTGAAAATAATTATAAAGTTTTACCAAGCAGTTATAATCTCGTCGTAGATATGATTAGTGAAACTCTTTTTGATAAATATAAAAATGAGTTTTTTATATTACACTACACTGGTGGAAAAGGTTATAGACCTTGGATTAATTCAAATTGTCCATTTGGAGAATATTTTTGGAAATATGCAAAAATAACTCCTTTTTATCAAGAGTTATTAATTAATTTAAGTGAAAACGATATAATAAAAAATCGTAAAAATAAAATTTTAAATTTGAAATATCATATATACAAAATTTTAAATAAAATTACGCAAAACAAAATAAAATTTGTTAAAAACGAATATAAAAAATTACAAAAGAAGATAAAAGGTTATTAA
>CAVFCO010000068.1:1336-13499 GCA_963620955.1 Alistipes senegalensis
TTTTAGACAAAACAAATGAATTAAGATTAAAATATGCTTTAAAAATGTTTTATAGATTTAACCTTGATAAGAAAAAACAAGTTTTAATATTGTGTAATTACTTTTTAGAAGATGAAAATACAAATTGGTTGAAATTAGCATTAAATATAAATCCTTTTTTGACTTTGCAAATTACATTGCTTAAATATTTGCAAATGATGTTATTTTCAATAGTAAATGTGGGGTCGATAAAGGAAATTAGAATTTTAGGGTTGAAATTTAAAATAAAAAGAAAACAAAAATAAAGAAAGGCGATTTTGTTGAAAACAAAATCGCCACTCCTTTTATTATTAAACTTATAGAACTATTTTTTTGCTGCTCTATCTTGTTCAATGATAAGTTTCAATGCATCAACTGCAACTCTTACTGCTGAAGATGTATCTTCGCTCATTTTTTGGTCTAAGCCTGCTGCTTCTCTTTCTTGGTTCCAAATAACGTGGAAGCAAGAACCACAACGGCATTTCAAAGCATCAGCAACAACGAATAATGCTGCAGATTCCATTTCAGAAGCCTTAACGCCCAAACGTTTCCATGCTTCCCATTTTTGAAGAAGTTCATAAGAAACTGGCATTTTTGCTGGGCTGTGTTGACCGTAGAATGCGTCTTTACATTGAACAACACCTGTGTGAGTTGTTTTGCCCATTGCTAATGCTGCTTGTCTTAAAGCAACTGTGATATCTAAGTTTGCTACTGCTGGGTATTCAATTGGAGCATATTCCATTGAAGTGTGTTCAAAACGGATTGCACCTGTTGCAACAACGATATCACCTGATTGAACGTTCAAATCGATACCACCGCAAGTACCTGTTCTGATGAATGTATCAGCACCGATATTGTGTAATTCTTCCATTGCGATTGAAGCAGATGGACCACCAATACCTGTTGAACATACAGAAACTTTTTCACCTAAAAGTGTACCTGTATAAATATTGTATTCTCTGTTTTGTGCTACGTGGTGAGCATCATCAAATAAGGCTGCGATTGATTCGCATCTTCCTGGGTCGCCTGGTAAAATTACGTAACGACCTACATCACCTTCAACACAATGAATGTGAAATTGTTTTTCTAATTCTTGCATAATAAACTCTTTCCTTTTCTTATGTAATAAACACTTTAATGAATTAATTATATCATCACAAGGTCATTTTGCAAGTAAAATTTTTCTACACTATTAAGCCTAAAAAAATATAACAATAGTGCTTTTTGGCTATTTCTATAATATAATAAATTTATTATTAAAAAGGAGCAACTATGAGAGAAGAATTGTTATCAATAATCGAAAAAAATAGTCGTATCGACATAAAAGAACTAGCGGTAATGCTTGGCACAGATGAACAATATGTTCTTGATGAACTTACAAACCTTGAAAAAGAGGGTGTAATCTGTGGTTACAACACTCTAATCGACTGGGATAAAACTTCTGTTGAAAAAGTTAATGCACTTATCGAGGTTAGAGTTACACCTCAACGAGGACAAGGATTTGACAAAATTGCAGAAAGAATTTACAACTATCCTGAAGTAAAATCTGTTTATCTAATTTCAGGCGGTTATGATTTGCTTGTAACTTTAGAAGAAAAATCTTTGAAAGAAATTTCAGGTTTTGTTTCTGATAAATTATCAACTTTAGACAGTGTTTTAAGTACTGCAACTCACTTTATCCTTAAAAAATACAAGGATTTTGGCACAATTTTAGACAAAAAACACGAAGATGAAAGAGAAGTTATAGTACCATGAGCATTCCAATTTCAGACAAAATAAAAAATATTAAACCTTCAGGCATAAGAAAATTTTTCGATATCGTAAGTGAAATGAAAGATGCGATTTCACTTGGTGTTGGCGAACCTGATTTTGACACTCCATGGCATATTCGTGATGAGGGTATTTATGCTTTTGAAAAAGGTAAAACTTTCTACACTTCAAACGCAGGTTTAAAAGGGCTAAGAGAAGAAATTGCAAATTATATCAAACGCAAACAAAATATTTCTTACAACCCTGATAATGAAATTTTAGTTACTGTAGGTGGTTCAGAAGCAATTGATATTGGCTTAAGAGCAATGATTAACGAGGGTGATGAGGTTATTATTCCTCAGCCGTCTTATGTTTCTTACGCACCTTGTGCAGACCTTGCTGGGGCAAAATCAGTTTTTATTAACCTAAAAGCAGAAAATGAATTTAAACTAACAGCCCAAGAACTAAAAGATGCGATTACAGACAAAACAAAAGTTCTTATTCTTCCATATCCAAACAATCCAACTGGTTCAATTATGGAGAAACACGAACTTGAAGAAATCGCAAAAGTTGTTATTGAAAACGACATTTTCGTTATGTCAGACGAAATTTATGGCGAGTTGACTTATAAAGGTGAACACGTTTCAATTGCAAGCCTTGACGGTATGGAAGAAAGAACTTTGTTAATCAACGGATTTTCAAAGGCTTATGCAATGACAGGTTGGAGATTGGGTTATGCTTGCGGTCCAAAAGAGTTGCTAACTCAAATGACAAAAATTCATCAATACGCAATTATGTGTGCACCAACAATTAGCCAATATGCGGCAATTGAAGCCTTAAAAAATGGTGATGAAGATGTTTTGGAAATGAAAACTTCTTACAATCAACGTAGAAGATTTTTGATGAATGCGTTTAAAGAAATGAATTTAGAATGTTTTGAACCGCATGGTGCATTCTATGTATTCCCTTGTATAAAAGAATTTGGTATGACAAGTGAAGAATTTGCGACTAAATTCCTAGAAGAAGAACATGTTGCAGTTGTCCCAGGGAATGCTTTTGGCGACAGTGGTGAGGGGTTCTTGAGAATTTCTTATGCATATTCAATGGATACTCTAAAACTCGCAATGGAAAAATTAAAACGATTTATAACTAAATTAAGAAATGAATAATTTTTAAAGTGAAAGCCCCGACAAACAAGTTTGTCGGGGCTTTCCTTATCAATAAAATTAATTTTCTCTATATTTATCAATCCATTTTGTTGCTTTGATAAATCTGAAACCGCATTTTCCGAAGTAACCTTTTCTTGCTTGGTCTGGAGTTGGTTTTCCGTGGAAGATAACGATTTTTGCATTTTCAGGTTCGTTTGGTTGTTTAATCCAATTCATAGGGAATTTTTGCAAACAACAACGTTTGAAACTTGGAGTCCATTCTTCTGGCCAGTATTGTAAAACACCTCTTTCGTACATTTCGTAAGACAAGAATGCTTGTTCATTTTGGAAGTGTTTTCTGATTGCTGTACCTAAACCGTAGAAGTGGTCTAAGATTTCAGGATATTTACCGATTTCAAATCTGAATACAGATGAGTTTCCGATGATATCGTTTGGAAAATCCCAGTCTTTGATAATTCTGAAATCGCCATCTAGTTCAAAAAATGGGTCTAAACTTTGCCTGATAACGATGTCTAGGTCTAAGAACAAGGCAGTACCTGTCAAATCTGACAATTCTTTGTTGAAAACTGTCAATTTTTTCCACATTCTATCAGGAATACCTTCTTCGTTAAGAGGTGGAATTGGTCTGATTTCAACTCCGTCAACAATGCCTTCTCCGTCATCTGTAAAACAAACAAATCTGTGAGGAATTGTCAAATTCTTTTCTACCATTTTGTATAAACGGTTAACATATTCTGAGCCGAATTTTTTGCCCCATTTCATACAAATTATATTCTTATCAACAGTCATAATTCACCTACAATCAATATTCTAACACTGTTTAATTTATAACATCTTTGAGGGTATAAGTCAAATTTTAAATCCTTTTTGCCAATTTCTGATGTATTTAGAAAAAAAGAAGAAAATTTCTTGCGAATTTTTCTTCTTTTTTTGTTTTTTTATTGTTGTCTTTTTTGATTTGATTCCGCTTCTGCGGCATTTCTCGCGTTTTCTGCATTTCTACGAGTTGTTTCGTCGCCGTCGACAGTCATAATCAATGCGGCAACATCTTCAAAACCCTCAGGTAATGCGTTTTCGTCAATTTCATTTGACATCTTAAAAGTTTTATAATCGAATTTTAAATCAACTTTTTTACCGCCGTAAGTACCTGTCATAACTTTGTCGCCGTCGTTTAGTACTGCGTGTTCGTTTGCGTATTCAATAGAAAAAGTTTTGCCTTTGTATTTGCCTGTGTAAGTTTTTCTATTTGTTGTAGAAACTAACTTTTCGCTAGATTGCATTTCGATTGGGTTTTGACCAATTTTGCCTTTGAAATCTTTTTTGTTAGACATTGATAAAAGTTTGCTACGTTCTTCAATATCAACTTTTTGATTTCCAATATTTCCAATGATTTGATAACCTCTTTCAGTAAGATTTTTTCTGCGTCTTAGGGTGAAATCTTTTCCTGCGATAGAACCTTTGTAGTTTTCAAGTACGGTTCTTCTGATTTTTCCGTTTGCTTCAGGTGCTTCAGGAGAATTTGATGCAAATAATACGATATCTTCTGATGATTGTTCTGTTGCTTCTGTTGAAGAAGTATTTGTAGGTTGTAAATTACCTAATCCGTTTACGTTCATACCCATAAGTATTGCTCCTATTTTGTTAATTCGTTAATTCTGTTGCAGAATGCGTCTGCTGAAAGTTCTTTTCCTGTAATTTCAGTCAAAAGTTCGTTATCGTCTTTTGAACCACCGTATTTGAAAAGATTTTCGTTTAAGTATTTAGCAGTTTCCTTGTTTTCTGTTAATTTACCAAGTTTTTTTGTTAGTGCATCGTATAATTGTGCTTTGATTAGAGATGCTCTAAAGTAGTTTTGGTAATATGCTGGGTGAGATAAGAAGTGCGGAATTGTTGCCCATTCATTTGTAGGCTCATCTTTTTCGCTTCTACCTTTATATTTAACGTTCATATCTTTCCATAATTGCTTCAAGTCTTGGTCTGGATTTTTGTACATATTTCGTTCAAAATCAATAATCGCCATACTTGAGCCGACAAAAGTAGATTCTTCTTTGCCTAAAGATTTAACGAATTTTTCGTTAACTTCCGGAGAAACTTTATCTTTTACAAGTCCTTCCGTTCTTGGCATATCGCCCATCATCATTGCAACAGCCTCTGTCATTGTACTTGTTGTATCTTGCTCAAGATATGGTAATTTTGAATCTGTTTTTACTGTAAACACTGAGTGTCCAAGTTCGTGCATTAATGTGTCGATACTTGAAACGTTATTTGTTAAGTTTGCCAAAATTCTAGCATCTTTGCCGGCTTCAATTGGGAATGAAAATCCGTGTGTATTTTTGTTTGCACGAGGGAATAAATCTAGTTTGATAGGTAATTTATCAACATCGTAGCCCATTCCTGCGTATGCTTTTTTAGAAATATCGACAACTTCTTCTTTTGATTTGATTTGTTCGTTTACAAGTCTTTCAGGGTCTTCACCTGCAAGGTAGCCGAAGTGATAACTTTTTAAATCTTCCGGTTTTACGCCAAATGCTTCAGAAAGGTCTTTTTTAATACCTGTCATAACTCTTGCGTTAGCATCTTTAGTGTTTTTTGCTACATCTGATAATAATTTATCAAGTTCTTTTGGCTTGATATCATAATCTTCTGAAATCTTGTAATCAAAGTAGTTGTCGTAGCCTTTTTTCTTAGCAAAATCGTTTCTCATTTTTACTAATTCACGCAAATCCTCTGCGATTAAATCGCCTGATTCGATTTTTGCATTAGCGGCTTTTTTACGAATTTCAGGATTTTTTTCTGTTTCCATAATTTGAGAAAGTTCAGCCTTAGAAACAGGTTTTCCGTCTATTTTCATAACAAACGAATTCAATTTTTGCGAAATTTCGTTTTCTTTTTCGTTCATAGCCTTAAGTTCTTCTTTGAACTCAATGCCGTCGCCGAACGCACTAGTTAGGTTACGCAATTGCTTTTGAAGTTTTTTATCGTGAACTCCGCCTTTGTCGTTGATTTCTTTCAATTGTGCGTAAATTTCTTTGTTATCATAAAAATCGTTCGCTTTGTCTTGAGCGGCATTCATTTTGTCTAAATTTTCTTGAGAACTTTCTGTATAAAAATCCCAACAAGCAGCCTCAGAGTTAGACATAATCGGCTTCATGTCTTTTGAAATTTTTTCTCTTAATTCAACAAAATTCTTTTCATTTTCTTTTATATTTGATGAAAAACTAACGCTATCCATTGGCATAGGCTTAGTTTTAGGTTGAATGTTTTGGTTGTTTGCAGAATTTACTGCTTTGTTTGGAAAAATCTTTATATTTATATTCATGTAAAATCCTTTCTTACGCATGATAAACGACGTAAAAATATTTTTTGCTACAATATACGCATTGCCGTAACAAAATTTTACCATATATATATAAATTTATGAACACTTGAAAAAGACAAAAAATACGGTATAATGATAATATAGCGAGGGGCGATTTGATTTTTGAAGTCAATCAAATCCTTCCACTAATCGCTATTTGGTTGAGATTAGCACTATGATTACAATCATTAGTGCTAATTTTTTATATTTGGTTGAGTTTATTATAAAAAATATAAGCAATAATGTTATATTCATAAGCAATTCCCCTTTTCGTCAAAGTTCGTTGATTTGAAGTCGTGCTTGACGAGTACGAGAATTGGAAGTTACCCCTCAAAATATAAAATAAATTATGAAGGGGAATATTGCAAATATTTTACATATATTTACGTTTAAGTTTGAGAGTTTTACAAGTATTTTTGTTCAATTAGTTTCTTTAATGCTCTAGAATATGGTGATTGTGGCTCAATTGCTAAAACCTTGTCTAAAGATTCAATTGCACTTTGGTATTCACCTAATTTCATTTTTGCAATTGCCAAATAGTAATATGCATCAATGAATTTGTCGTCTAATTCTGTTGCTTTTTCTAAATCTTTTTTTGCTTCGTTAAGTTTGCTTTCGGTTGGTTTATCAAAGGCTAAAATTGTTTGGGCTCTGTTAAAATATGCATCAACCATTTTTTCATCAATTTTAATTGCGTGTCCGTAATTTTCGTATGCAGCACGTAATTGTTTTAAATTGTGATATGCAATTCCTTTTGAAAAATGTGTTAATGCGTGGTCAGGCTTTAACTCTAAAGATTTTTCCAAATCTTCTAGTGCTTCTTCGAATTTGCCCTGATTTGTTTTATCTATACCTTGCTCTAAATAATATTTGTAATCGTGTTCTGTCATAATGTTATCCTTTTAATGTTTATAACATGTTCATTATATAATATAAATATACAATAAGGTAATAAGAGGTGCATTTTGGCAGGAATTTTAAGTATTCAGTTGAAATCGCTTATGGGCGATAAAGAAACTAATTTAAGAAAAGTAGAACATTATATAAAATTTAATAGAGATAAAAAATTAGACTTAGTTGTTTTGCCAGAATTTTTCTCGACAAATATTGCTTATAAAGATTCTCCAGAAGATGAAAATGGCGGAGATACAATAAAATTTATTCAAGAACTAGCCCAAAAATATAATACGAATATTGTTGCCGGTTCTGTTGTTAGAAAAATTGATGAAAAACTTTATAATACAACTTTTGCGATAGATAGAAACGGTGAAATTATTGCAAAATACGATAAAATTCACTTGTTTAACTATATGGGCGGAACAGAGGGGCAAAGGATTACTGCAGGCGATAAACTTGTAATTGCTCATTTTGATTTTGCGAAAGTCGGTCTTGCAATTTGCTATGATATTAGATATCCATTGATGATAAAAAATCTTGTAAAACAAGGGGCTCAAATTGTTGTACTTCCAACGGCATGGCTTGTTACAAAAGAAGTTTATGGCGACGAACAAAGCCGTAAATATGCACAAGAAATGTGGCTTGCTCTGAATAGAACAAGAGCATTTGACAATATGGTTTACTTGGTTGTAAGTAACCAAACAAAAGATACTAATGGCGAATGGTTTGGCTTGGGATATTCTTCAATAATCTCGCCAACGGCACAAGTTATGGCATACGCACAAGAAAAAGAAGAGGCAATCTATGCAGACGTGGATATAGATGCCGTGAAATACCTAAAATCAATCTATCCAATCGCAGAGATTGATTAATAAAAAGGAATTAATTAAATTGGGGCAACTTTGTTGCCCCGATTTAATTTCAATTTTAATTTTAATTTTAACATCGGATTTGCTCTGCAAATCCGACGTCTATCTTTCTATCTTTCTATCTTTCTATTTTTCTTCTCTTAAAGAAACATTTTCCTTTAAAAGTTCAATACATCTTTGTATGTTTTCAAAAGGTAGTGTTTTGATGAATTTTTCAGGGTAATCCCACCATTTTAAATTTAATAATTGGTCGATAATTTCTTTATTAAATCGATATTTTATAATTTTGGCCGGAACTCCGACTACAATTGCGTATGGTGGAACATCTTTTGTTACAACTGCATTCGCACCCACAACCGCACCATCACCAATAGTTATATCTGGTAGAATGATTGCTTTTGCACCAATCCAAACATCATTTCCTATTGTAACACCTTTATTACCCTTATCAAGAAGATACTTGTTGTTGTCATACACAATTGGATTTGTCGATAATAAATCTAGCGGGTGTTTAAACGCACCTATACTTACTCCAATTGCAATTGAACAATACTTTCCAATCTTTGTATCTTTGTCATTCCATATTGTGCAATCAGAACGGTCTACATAAGAATTTTTTCCAAAATTACAAAATGCTTGTGGTGTATTAAATTTAGTAATCAAAAAAGTATTTCTGAAGATTTTTCTACCATTTTTACTAATAATAAGGCAAGAAAGCAATCTTATAAAAAAATTATATAATTTATCAAAAAAAGACATTTATTTTCTCTGATGTATTTATACATTACTACGAAAGAGTATAACACTTATAATGTATAAATGCAACAAAGAAATGAAAAAACTATATGTTTGTCTAAGACGATTGGTTCTGTTTTAAAAGAATTGAGAGAAAAAGTTCCAAACCGTTCGATTAACAATGTTGCTCACGAATATGGACTTGATGTTGGCAATACAAGTCGTGTTGAAAATGGTTTGATTGAAGTAAAAGTCGTTACTCTTTGGAAATTAGCAGAAGCATACGGAATACCTCTATCAGAGTTAATAAAAATTGTAGAAAAGAAATTACCTAAAGATTTTCATTTCTTTGAAGATTAAAAATTTATACCAACTTAACTCCGCAAAGTTGCAAAATTACACCAACTACTGCGGCAAAAACAAAGTAATATAGTGGATTTTTTTTGAATTTAAACGATAATGCAAACAGGCAAATGAATAAAATTAATGCCGGCAAACTTGTTACATTGTCTTTAAAAAATCCAGCCCCCACGGCTGCCAAAAGTCCACAACCAGCAGGTTTTAGTGAATATAAAATTGATTTTACCCAAAAGTTATCGTTAAAAGTTTTTAAAACTTTTGAAATTGCTACGACAAAAATAAACGACGGCACAATCAAGGCTATTGTTGCGATTACACCCCCAATAATTCCGAAAGTTTGAAATCCCGCAAAAGTCGCCATGTTTGCACCAATTGGACCTGGGGTAATCATTGAAATTGCAATCATATTTGTTAATTGCTCTGTTGAATACCAACCGTATGTATGCACAAGTTGGTACAAGAACGGCATTGTCGCATATCCGCCACCAACAGAGAATACACCTATTTTGAAGAATTCAATTATCAAGTGAACAAGTGTCATCATTTTGCCCACCTCTTTTGAATTAATTTATACGAAACACCTACGACTATTGAACCTAAGATTGCTAATACTGGCGAAAATTTAAAGAAAAATGATGCAGTAAAGCAACCTAAAAAGATTATCCAAGTTACAAGGTCTGTCAAACTATTTTTCCACATTTCTTTGATTGTAAGGTAAACTAGAATAATTACCGCAACACTTACACCCCAAAAAATACTTTGAATGAAAGATATTTTTAATAGAAAATCTACTATTAGTGCAACGATTAAAATTGAAATTATCGGTGATGTTATAATCCCTAAAAGTGCTGTTGCAGCACCACTTTTACCTCTCAATTTATAGCCAACAAATGCTGAAATATTAGCCGCAATAATCCCTGGAATACTTTGGCTAATCGCATAAAAATCCGTAAGTTCTTCGTTTGTAATCCAATGATGCTTGTCGATTATGCTTTGTTGAATTAGAGGCACAATAACGTACCCACCGCCAAGAAGTTGTATTCCAAGTAGTAAAAATTCTTTATAAATATCTATCAATCTAACTTTCATAATTCAATTATAACATAACGAAAAATTTCACCGAAAATTTATCAAAAAATGAGTTTGTGCTAGAATTTGACTATGCAGGAAGAATTAGAACAAGTTAAACAAAGATGTATGAATTGCCAAAAATGTTCACTTGGCAAAACTAGGACAAATTTGGTTTTTTCTGACGGAATGCCAAATCATAAATTGATGCTTATTGGCGAAGCCCCTGGGTATTGGGAAGATCAAAAGGGAATTCCATTTGTCGGCAAGGCTGGACAATTGTTGGATAAGATTTTTGCATCAGTTGGCTTGAACAGAGCAAAAGATGTTTATATCTGCAATACAATCAAATGTAGACCTCCTGAAAATAGAAATCCTTTACCTGAGGAAAAAGAAGCATGCCGAGAATTTTTAGACGAACAGATTAGAATAATTTCACCTAAAATAATGCTTTTGTGCGGTGGCGTTGCTGTTCAATCGATATTGGGTAATGTCGGCGGAATAACAAGAGTTCGAGGAAAATGGTTTGACGGTGAAAGATATGGACTTTCTGGAACAAAAATTATGCCAATTTTTCACCCATCGTATCTTTTGAGGAATGATTCAAGAGAAAAAGGAAGCCCTAAATGGCTTATGTGGCAAGATATTCAGGAGATAAGACGAGAATACGATAAATTGTCATAAAATTAAAACTTGAAAAAAATGTTTTTTTTGATAGAATAATGTTACATAAGAATTTGTGCGTGTAGCCCAGTTGGCTGTTGTATCTTTTGCAAAGCAAAGGTGCAACGTGAGTGAGATTAACGCTCTATCCAGCGGGGAACACAGAAAAATTTAATATAAGCGCGTGTAGCCCAGCTGGATAGAGCGTTTGGCTACGAACCAAAAGGTCGGGGGTTCGAATCCCTCCACGCGTACCATTTAAAAACTCTCAAGTTTTACTTGGGAGTTTTTTATTTAATTTCAATATTAAGAAAATTAAAAATTTTTTAGTATTCTGAAATTTGAAATTAAAAATCGTTTTATATAATTTATAAAAAGTGAGATTTTTATTAAGGAGATTGTTTATGGGGGTAAATGAAATCAGTAATATTCAAAATCTAAGTTTTAGTGCAACATCATCTACTGCAAAGTCCAAAGTACCACAAGAGGCTTCTATTTTCCCTGCTACAACTGGTGATAACGAGCCAAAGGTTATAAAAGAGGGCGAAGTTAAAGTTCAAGGCGATGATGGCAAAAAATACAAAGCACACGAAGTTGTAACTCAAGAAGTCGATGAAAACGGCAAAACGTGGGAAGTTTCGGTTAGAACCTACACAGATTCTAGTGGAAATCCTGTAAAAGATACTGTAAAAACAAACGTTAGAACTGAACGTTTTGGCAAAGAAGATGTTCAAATTACAAAAAGAAAAATAACCCACGTTACATCTGATGTTAGACGAACTGTTGATGAAGAAGAATCAAAATATCACTACAGCGAAAAGCACGAAGAATGGCACGGCAACACTGGTCAAAAAGGTAGCAGTAAACGTTCAAAAATGAAACAATGCAAAATGCCACCAGGGTTTAGTGCAAAATATTTATCAACAACAGTTGCAGTTGCAAAAGTAACCATTGAAGATGATAATTAAAATCAATAAATGCTCATTAAAAAGGCATGTAAAATACAAAAAGACTTCTCTTTTGAGAGGTCTTTTTTGTGGAACTTTTATCAAAAATTAACTTCAATAATAGTGTTATGTAAATTTTATTTAACTTTAGTTAAGTATGTAAAATATCATAACGAAATGTATAGTTGGGGTAAATCGTTGAAAGATTAATCTTCTGGGTAATTTTCATGATTTTATATAAATTAAATGGATTATTTTCTTTAAAAAATATTCCATGCTTTTAAAATTTAATGTATAATAATAGAATAAATAAGAAAAGAAGTGTGTAAT
>CAVFCO010000069.1:0-5244 GCA_963620955.1 Alistipes senegalensis
ATTTAGTATAAATATATGAGTTTTTAAAGAATATCCGAGTGATTTATTGACTTTAAGTGTAAAAAGTACTATTATTGTGAAGCGAATTTAAAATTCGTGGGGAATATTAGATTATATAGGTAAGTAAAAATGAACATGAAAGTTACTCCAGTTGGCTTTACTTCAGCAAAACAGTTGAGCAAAGTCGAAACAAAAAAATTGCAAAACAATAATAGTGTTGTAACTACACCTATTGCTCCTGCAAAAAATGATTCTTTTGAAAAAAGTGCATTTAACCCAGAAAATGCCGTAAAAACTTTGGGTAGTATTACTGTTAAGGATTCTGCCGGTAATGTTACTCCAAAATTTAATGGCGTTCAATTAAAATATTTGCAAAACGAATTAACAAATGCACCTGAAAAATGGAATTCTGTAAATGCTTTAGCAAATAAAACTTACCTTAAAAGTTTTGATGTTGTAAGACTTTCAAATTTAGAAACAGATAGATTAAACGTTGTTAAAGACTATTCTGATGCTGTTGATTACAAATCAAAACCAAGATATAACGCATCTCAATTATTTGAGTTTGCCGATAGCAAAGTAAACACTCAAGGCTTAAAAAACGCATTACCTCTATCAAAAACAAGTTTGTCGCCAAAAAACATTGTACTTTTGGCACAAGCAAAATCGCCTGAGTTCTTGCAAAAAACATCAAAAGTTGTTTCTGAATTTGAAAATGATGTAATGAAAAACAAATTTTCTCAAATCGTTTTTGTAAGAGATAATGCAGATAGAAATGCTTATAATTTGATGGCAGAAAATAATAACCAAGTTCAATCTGTTTTATTAGATAAAGATTTGAACAAAGAAGCGGTTGAAACTATTAATATGTACCGCACAAAAGCAGGTAAAACATACGAAATCAAAAAATCTAACGACTTAAGAAATCACACCGTTTCAAAAGTTAGAATGGAATTTGACGAAACTAATTATCCAGTTGTAACTAACGAAGTTAGAGTTATCAAAGATAAAAATGACAAAGTTGTAAAAACAGAATACACTGCACCATCTGAAATCCCTGGAGTATTTGATATTCAAGTTAAATATCCTGACGGAAAAGTAGATGTTGTTTCATCTGGTAAGTTCGACAAAAAAAGCGGTATTACAACAGTTAAAAAGAACATGGTTTCTCTAGACGGTACAAGAACTGATTACTTGTATGAAAACGACGAAAACGGTAACAGAATTTCTGATTACAAAATTACAGATAAAAACGGTAGAGTTTTATTGAATAAGAGTGCAACTTTCGAGGTTGTTTCTCCTAACAAAATTATTTCTTCAAACAATGATGACAAATTTGAAATCTTGTTAGACGAAAAAAATATCAAAGTTACAGATATGAAAAATCCAAAAAGAAGTGCTGTAATTGATATTGATAAAAATATTCAAGGTAACAAAAAGAAAATTTTGGCATCATTAAAACAAATGCCAGGGGAAGAATTAATCAAATTGGCTCAGTCTACAAAAACTCTTGTAGGTATTGATAGTCCGCTAGAATCTTTCTATAGACCTGCGGATAAATCAATCCACTCAGGCGACCAATTATTTGTTGTTTTACACGAATTGGGACACGCAAGAGATATGAGAGATTTAGACATTTCTTCTCAACAGGCTTATATTGAAACTCTTGGTAAAACTGTATTTACAAATACAAAATTAGAAAAGACTTTTGAAGAAGAAAAAGCAAACTTTAACAAAGCATTCCCTGATGCTCAAAGAGATCATATCGATTACTTTGTTAACACATTGAACCACTACGGCGGTGCTTATGGTGGTTTGAGAGAAACTATTGCTGAAAGTAATGCGATTTTGAACACTCCAAAAACAATGGATATGTTGGCAATTCGTTCTCAATATTTGCAACAATATTTCCCAAGAACAATTGCTCACCTTTCAACTTTGTTAAACAAAGAGGTTGAAATGGTTGATGATAGCAAAATTGCTAAAACAAACCGTCCAAACAGACAAAACGGCAATAGAGGCAATAAAAGAGTTGCTTAATCAAGACTTTTTAATAAATAAATATGCAATTGAGATATAATCTAATATCATTCCTAAACTTTTTTAGTTTAGGAATTTTTTTGTGTGTTATTATTTTTTTAGGTTAAATTTTAAAGAGTTATGAAAATGAAAAAAATATTACTTTTATTAGTTTGTTTGTTAATTTCAGCACCTGTTTTTGCGGTAGGTTCAGAGGGATTTGATAAATCTTCAAGTAAAAATCCTGTAATCTCAAAGGCGACAGCAAATATTTCAATTATGCGTGCTCAAATTGATGCGACAAATAGCAAATATAATTCGGCAACAAGAGTTTATAAGTCTGCTATTGATAATCTTTCGACAATTTTGCTTTCAGAAGAAACATTGAAAAAGGCAAATGGCAATTTGGACTTGCAATTAAATGCTTTGAATAAGTATTTAAAATCTCCAAAAGCAACGGAAGATTTTCAAAATTTGACAATAAGTCAAAAAGTTTCTATTAAAAAGGATATAAATATTTTATCTAGTGTTCAAAATTCGTTTATTCAACTAGATGAGCAAACAAAAAAGGTTATTTCAACGATAAAATCGGACGATTTTTATGCACTTTCTTTAAAATCTGATTTGAATAATTTAGTTAAAATTCAATCAGACTCCGTGAAACAGACTAAAAATATTTCAAAATTGTTGTTAAATCTTGATAACGCTTCTGCCAGTGCCGGAGTTTCTTTTAAAAACTAGTTGTGTAACTTTTAGGCTTCTGTTTTATTATTGCTACTTCGGGTTTTAAATTGTTGAAGAACGTTATTGTCATTGGTGTACCTGCTTTTAGCACATGGTAATAAGTTTTTGTTGTCGCTAAAATACAAATTCCAACGGCTGTAGTCGTATCTGGTTTTAATTTTATGGAATTATTCTGAAATTTTGCCGATGAAATCACTGTTCCAAGTCTAAAAGTGCCAGTTATAGTTCTACCTTTGCCTAAAATTCGCTCTGCACTAATGGTTTTAAGTGGCTGAATTCCGTGCGGATTAGATAAAATTATGAAATTGGTCGCATCGTCAAAAATAATCTCATTAATAATGAATTTTATCTGTTGTTTGAAAGGATTTTTGCTCTTTTTTTTCATAACAACTGTTGCCGAGAATTTAGTCCCAGCCTTAAGCATACCGCCACTTTCGAGTTTCAAATCACTTGGTAATACAAAAAGAATTTTGTTAAACGGCCTAATGTTGTTTAAATCTGTGTCGTTTGCGACCTTTACCGTTATTTCGTGCTGACTTTGAGGTGTCGTATTGTCAATCAATTCCACCTTGTATGGCTGATGAGTATAGTATCCGTCGACTTGTTCTTGGCATTTGTAACAAGATGTTACAAATGTTACAAAAAGTAAAGATGCTATGATTAACGTTCTCATACCAAGTCCAATCTGCACATAAACTTGTAAGGACAGTATTTGCAAGTGCCGTTTTTGTCCTCTTTTATTGGATTGAATTTATGTGCTTCAATGTTTTGGAGTGTTTCTTTTATTTTGTTTTCAATATAATCCATATCTTCTTGGCAAAGAGTTTTGTCGACAGTTTTATTTGATTCAATGTAGATTATGCCTACTCTTGAAACCTTTTCGCCTGTAAGTTTTTCAAAAGCATATTGATAGAAACAAAGTTGGTTAAAATATCCTTCTTTTGCACCGCCTATGGCAATTGGGCTTGGTGATGAACCTACACCTGTTTTGTAGTCAAATAGTTCGTAAGTACCGTCTTTGTTCTTTTCTATACGGTCTATTTTACCTGTAAGTGCGTGTCCATCTACGTCTAAACCGTCAAAACTAAATTCGATTTTATCCAATCTAGAGGCTGGAATTTCTACAAAATGAGGGTAATACAAGTCGATTGCATTGTTACCCAATCTGATAAAGTTTTCTTTTACTTCAGGCTTTGAAAAACGAATTGTTTCGATGTCTTTGTTGAAGATTTTTTTTGCTTCGTCAATTGTAAAATATGCTCCTGTAACCATTGCGTTTCTTGCTGAAGTTTCAAGCAAATGGTGAATTTCTGTACCAAAGTTTGCACTATCTGTGTTTGCTTCTTCTACGTTAATATCAAGGATTTTGTTATAGAAGAATTTTCTTGGACAACTTAAATAATCATTCAATCGGCTTGGTGAAAGTTTAAGGGTTTCAATTTGAGTTTGAATATAGTCCTCAAAGGCTTTTTGATGATTGAATACATCTCTTGAAATTGAGCGGAAAAGTTCTTTTGTAAAAGTTTCTTCATCACAATCAAATTGTTTAAAATCATACTCTTGGTCTGTAATATCCGCCAAAAACATTGTTGGTTGTTGGGCTTTTCCCTCGTTTTGGTCTGCAAATGAAATCGTTAGTGAGTGTTTAGCACGAGTTATACCTACAAAAAGAAGTTTAAGGAGTTCTGAGTGTTTTTTTGCTTCATCTTCTTCTTTGCTAAGAACTTTGTTTGTTATGTATTTGTACTCCCCTGGCATTCTAAAGTTTTCCCAGTTGTTTTTTGTTAGGTTTGGAAGATATACATATTCAAATTCTCTACCTTTTGAACCGTGGAAAGTTGTTAATTGTACTGCGTTTTGTTTGCTTGTTTTGTCTATGCACAAGTCAATATCGTTATCAAGACAATCTGTTAGGTATTGAACGAACTCTGCTAAAGTTTTTGCTTTACCTGTATTTTCGTAAGTTGTTGCGATATCAATAAGTTTTTTTATGCCTGAAATGTTTTCGGTTCTGTTTTGATATCGTTTGTAGAATGCCGTAAGAATGCCAGTTCTGTTGATAATTTCAATTACGATATTTCTTAGAGTGTTTGTTTGAGAGAATTCTTGCAATTCGTCGTATATTTTTAAGAAATTTTGAATTTTTTCTGGATTTTTCCATTCTTTATTTGTTCTCAAAACTTCTAAAAAATTATCTTCTGATGTTATTGTTTTTAACACCGTGTTGTAATCTTCAAGATCGATTGCAAAAGGTTCGTCCAAAAATAGACTATAGAATTTGTCTTTTGACAAATCTTGATTGCACAAAACTTTCATGTAGAAATATGTGAAAATTGTTGAGCGAATATTGAAAATGCTTTTGCCCTCATCAATTTGGCAAGGTACATTTTTACCTTTTAGAAGTTCTGCAAAAGTTTCCAATTCTGCTCTTTTTTTGCAAATAATTGCGGTTTCTGATAAATTTTTTACTCCGTTTTCGTC
>CAVFCO010000070.1:0-2621 GCA_963620955.1 Alistipes senegalensis
CAACTAAATATAACTGATAATATTAAAATTAAAGTAAGTTTTTTCAATGTAAAACCCTCCATTAGAAGAATTTTAACAAATTTTCTAAGTATTATCAAATATTTAAACTTGTGTAAACAAAATTATTTTTTGTATGAATATTTAATCTTGTCGAATGCTTTTAAATAAATTCTGATTTTGTAAAGGTCTTCTTCGGCAAAGCCTATTTTCAGTGCATCTTCTTTGTAATTTACAAGAATTTTCTTTAATTTCTTAACCATTCTTTTTGCTTGCTTGTGAGAAACTCTGTAATGGTGGGCATTCTCCATAAGTTGATTGTAATCTGCCGCAGTTAGTTTTATTTCATTTTTTTCGTGAGTTTTTATATAATCAAACGTGTCATAATGTAAAAAACCTACTGTTGTATCATATTCAGGTGAAAGATTCCAGCCTGTTTCTTCATCAAAAAGAAATCCTGTGTTAGGCAAGAATGCTCTTGTGTTGGTAATCGCACTTCTGAAAAGTTTTCTTCTGAAAAATTCTCTTAAGTTTTTTGTCGCATTTTTTTTGCAAAATTTTGTGATAGTTTTTGCAATTAATTTATCATCTTTGAATTTAATATATCCCTCAACTGTGTCTAGGTTTGTAAAGTGTAACCTTTTTTCGCCTTGGCGGTCAAATCTTTTTAATAATAAATATTCTTTTCCGTCTTTTGTTTTTTCAACAGAATATTCTTGAATATTTATTCCGAATCTTTTTGCAACATTAAGAGCAAAAAGTTCTGTTAATAGGTGGACTTTTTCTTCATCAGTTACTGATGGAAATTTTGCAATACAGAGATTTCCTTCTTTGTCTAATATATTTGCTTTTGCCTTTCTTCCCTTTAGTGAAGAAAGGCAAGCATGAAACAATTCTAACTCTTCCGAAGTTTCAGAATTGTTCTTTATTTTTTGCATTATTTCAAAAAGTTTGTCAATTTCGTAAACTGTTAGAAGTTTTGTGTCAGGTATATTTTGTAAGAATTCACCATTTTTATCCGATTTAAATCTAAATGCACCAATTCTTGTAAAATCGTTTGAATAAAGCATAGAATTTTGAGTTGTTAAAAATTTTAGATAATCATTTTTTTGTCCAAACTTACATGTGTGGCAATCTGCGTTTTGTAGCCACTTGTATAATTCTTCTGACTCAAAATCTTCTGCTTTTGATAATAGATTATGTTTCTTTAGATATACAAGCAAATATTCAAAATAGAAATCTACAGGGTAGATGAATGATTGCATGTAAAATATCGGAAACATCTGCTCTTTAGATGTGAAAACTTGCTTAGATAAAGGCATTTCTACAGAAATTGGGAATGCGATATCTGAATTTAACCACTCGTCAGAATATTCAAATGTTGAGTGTTGCTTGTCCTCGGCATCGTTTATTATGCCTAAAGTTCCGACAAAATTGTCTTTGTTAGACAAACTCAAATATACATAAATGTTTTTTATTTCTTCGTTATTCATACCTTTACCTTTACCTTTACCTTTGTTGATTGTTAATTTAGGATATTATAAATTTAATTACTATGCAAGGACAAAATGTTTTGATTTTTTATAAAAATGTAAACAAATGTAACAGAAAACTTTAAATTACTAAAGTTTACAAATGCTTGTGCCGACATGCAACATGTGTGTATAATTATGGAAAAGGAGTACGGTTATGAGTGAAGTTAATGCATTTAATAGAAAAGCCTTAGAAGGTAAAAGTAATAGAGATTGGTTGAGCAACTATACATCTAGTAGCGGAAGTAGTGTTAGCCAATTATATAACCAAGCAAAAGCAGAAAACGCAGCAACTGCAGATGAAGTAGATAGAACTTCTAGCGATTCTTCAGGTACAAGTACAGTTCAAGAAATTACTTCTTGGGCTACTTTAGCAATGAGTCTTGCAACTACTGGTGTTCAATTATATCAAGCATTTACAGGTAAAGGTGGCTCAGGTTCAGGCAGTGGCACAACTACTGGCGGTGGTGCATCTACTGGTGGCGACCCATTAACTGCATTAAATAACGCAACAAACGCATACCAATCAAATCAATCTAAAGCAAACTTACAAGCATTAACAAGTGCTATTTCTACAGCATCATCAGTAAGAGATGGTTTGAAACAAGGTATTGATGCTCAAGAAAAGAAAGTAACTGACTATCAAAATATGTTGGTTAAAGAGGGCGACCAATTAACAACAAATTATGAAAACTGCAAAACTCATTTAACAGATTTACAAGGTAAGATCACTGAAAACTTTGCAAAAATTGAAACTCAAAATCAAACAATTGCTGCTAACCAAGATTTCATCAAGGCTTGTGAAGACGGTAACAAACAAAAAGCCGCTGAATTAAGCAAAAATCAACAAGCACAAGCCACTCAACAAACAGTTGTAACAGAACAAGAAGGTGTTGTTGCTGATGCCGATCAAACTGTAACTCAAACAACAACTGCACAAACTCAAGCACAAAATGAACAAGACCAATACATCGCAGATTATAGCGAAGCAAAATCAAAGGAAACAGGTTTGAAAACAACTTGGGATACTGCTAAGGCTGATGTTGATAAGGCTTCTTCTGGTATTAATACTCAAAAAGGTAAAGTTTCTGG
>CAVFCO010000071.1:0-14372 GCA_963620955.1 Alistipes senegalensis
GACTATATCAGTCTTTATAAAGCAGTTGGTAGCAAACTTTAATAAAGTCTTCCCCCCTTTCTGAAATTTGTAAAATAATTTTAGAGAAAACGATTAAAAAGAACGGCGATTTTTACTTCGTAAAAATCGCCGTTCTTTTCTGTTCTTTTATAAAAACTTATTGTTTATCTGGCATTAAAACTGAAATTACAGCATTGTTAATATTCAAATAACGTTTTGCTGCGTCTTGAACATCTTCAATTGTAATTCCATTTAGAATATCTAAATAATCTTCAACAAGAGTCAAATCGTTGCATACAGTCATATATGTACCGATTGTATCGCCGATTTCAGAAACTGTTTCTGCATTGTATGCAAATTTAGATTTTGTTTTTTTAACGGCTTTGTTGAATTCTTTTTCTGTAATTGTTGATTTAATGCTTTCTATTTCTTTTTTAATTTGTTCAACCGCTTGTTCTTTTTTGTCAGGGCGGAAGTTTGCTTCTACAAAGAAGTTGTTGCCATCTCTAAATTGATAATGGTCTGTATCAATAATATTAAAAATAGGTTCTTTTGCTTTTTCAATCAAGTTTTGATACAAACGAGAACTTGCACCGTCGCCTAAAATAATATTGATTAAATCAACTAAAATTGTGTCTTTAACATTTTTTGCAGGACAAGTTAAGTAACCAAACATTAAAAATCCTGTGTTTACGTTTGCTGTTTGTTCTAAATAGATTGTTTTTTGAGTAGGTTGGTCGATTTCAAATTGAGGATTTTCAAAATTTTCTCTACCTTTCCAATCAAATTCTTTGCAAACTTTGTCTAAAATTTCTTCATGATAAAAATCACCTACAATGATTGTTGTTACATTGTTTGGAGTGTAATGTTTTTTGTAATAATCCATAATTGCAGATTGCGGAACCTGAGAAATAATTTCTGGAGTACCGATTACATCACGTTTGTAAGGGTGATTTGTGTACATATTATGGTTTGCAATATTATAAACCTTTGTCCAAGGTTGATCTTTTCTCATACGAATTTCTTCAATAACAACGTGTCTTTCACGTTTATTTTTAACTGATTTATCATCGTTAATATCAAATTCGTGTCCAATTTCATCTTCAGGTAATGTTGGGTCTAACATCATATCTGCGTGAAGTTCAATTGCTTCGTAAAAATCTTTGTTACCTTCACCTTTTGGTAAAGTTACATAGTAATAGGTGTAATCTTTCCAAGTTGCAGCATTAACAATGGCCCCTTTAGCCTCTAAAGTTCTATCGAAATAGCCGGCTTTGTGTTTGTGAGTTCCTTTGAACATCAAATGTTCCAAAAAGTGCGAAATACCGTTGTTTTCGTCATTTTCGTTTATAGAACCAGTCTTAACCCAAGAACTAACGTTAACCATATCGCCCTCTTTGTGAGCCAATACGATTTTATGACCGTTTTCACGTTCGTAAACTTCTACATCTTGAGTTAAATATGGATATTTTACTAATGTTTTTTTCATGATTTCTTCCTTTTTTCTTTAATTATATATTAAAAATAAACAGAAATTACTTTTGCCACGCAAATCAATACTGACGCATATATCATAAGATTACGAGCCTGATACATTCTAAATCTGAAACTTGCAATGCTTTCGTCTTTTTGTCTAATTTTTTCAAATCCCTCAAATGGAAAATGCCACATCTTCTTTTTAGGGATATAATTTTTATTTTCATTAAATAGTAACAACGAAACTATCAATTCCATTACAAGAGGGACTGTGAAAAATACGATTAAAAATATTGGTGCTAAATGTCTTGATGCTACGGCATAAAGCAATAAACCATAGGCACAACCGTAGATTATACCAAGTCCGAAAACTGCTTTATCTTTATCGTTAAAGCGACTGCATAAAGTTTTTTTGTGAGAAACTTTATCACCGTCAAAATCTAATAACGAATTTGTGTATAAAAGCCCAATAGTAAACATTACAACGATTGTACCTATCAAAAAGACTTCCATACTGTAGGTTTGAGTCATAACCCAATAAACACCGCCAAACAGAATTGGACCAAAAGCCAAACCAACCGCAATTTCACCGATTCCAGCAGTTGACCATTTAGCATAAGTCAAAACAAAAATCGAACCTAAAAATGCAAAAATTGCAACAGGATAGCCTGTTTTCCACAACAAAAAAGCCCCTATAACGCACGCAATCGCACAATACAAGATTACAACTTTTAGAACATCGTTTAAAGTTGCCTCTCCATTTGTAATATACGCACATTTTGATTTTGTTTGATGCTCTAAAGTGCCAAGTTTTACTAACTTTTTGTAATCCACATAGTCATCAAACAAGTTTGTCGCTAATTGACAGCAACAAATTCCGATTAAGGCTAAAATGCCATAAAGAACGTTACCGTTGTTAGATAACCCAAAAGTAAACACAACAAGCCATGAAAAAATGGACATTGGAAGCGTAAAAATTCTTGAATTTTCTAACCAAAACCATATTCTTTTAAGCATCTAAAATTCCCTCAATCGCTTTTACTTCTTCATACAAAGCACCGCCCTCAAGCAATTCCTCTGCAGATAAGCCAAACATTGTAACTAAATCAAGCACGCCTTCGTTGTGTTTAAAACGTCGTACAACCTCTTTTATGGCGTCATTTCTAGTCATATTTACAATTTGATTGTGGCGACCTAAATTAATACTGCGTTTTTTAGCCTTGCCCAATTATTTTACCCCCAAAGCCAACAATGCAGCACCAATCATGCCAGCATAATTGCCAGTTGTAGCCTTTAAAACTTTAATCGGTTGAACGATAATTTCAGAATTTGCTTCTTTTTCAAGATATTCAACGTCAACAAATTGAGCCATTGAGCCTGAAAGAACAACACAATCAGGGTCAAATAAGTTAGACAAGCCGATTATACCAACAAGAATATCATTTTGCCATTTATTGAAAGCCTCTAACATTTTTTCATCGCCTGCATTTACACCGTCAATTACATCATAAGTTGTAACATCAGGATTGCCTGTGATTTCCTCAGCAGTATGTTTTAGGCCGTTACCTGATGCATAAGCCTCAAAACAATCCCAACTTCCGCAAGTACAAGGTCTGCGTTTGTCAGGATACATTTTGAAGTGAACTTCACCGGCAGAACCTGATTTGCCTTTGTACAATTTATTATCGACAATAATTCCGCCACCAACACCTGTTCCAAGAGTAAGCATAATCGAATAAGGCATTCCTTTTGAAGCACCTAAAACGTGCTCTGCCCATGCCGCACAGTTTGCATCGTTTTCAACAAAAACTTTTTTCTTTGCTGAAAGAGTTTGGAAATCGATTGTCGTATAACCTTTTACAAGATTACCTGTAGAGCCGATTGCACGTGTATTTTCATTGTTTACAGCACCTGCAGTTGAAAACGCAACAACGTCAACCTCGTCCTCGTGTTTTGCAATAATTTCTTTGAAAATATCTTTAATTTTTTGCAAATCATAAGGTGTGTGATATTTTTCAATCTCACTCAAAAATTTTCCGTTTTCGTCAATTATTGCAGAATAAATCTTAGTTCCGCCAACATCAAGAGCAAGTGCTTTCATTATTTTTCCTTTCTTGAAACAAATCTTTTTGTAATTAATTGTGGTCTTGTAATTGCAGAACCGATTACAACGCAGTGAGCCCCTAGTTCAAAGGCTTTGTCTACTTCTTGTGGAGTCCAAATTCTGCCCTCTAAAACTACGGGTATTTTAACTTTTTTCACAAGTTCTTCCAATAATTCAAAGTCAGGACCGTCGTTTTTCAATGGTGAAAACTGTGTATAACCTGCAAGAGTTGTTGAAAGCATATTTGCACCGAGTTTTTCACAGTTTAAACCTTCTTCAACCGTTGAGATGTCTGCCATTGAAACACGTTTATTAATTTTAATAAGTTTAATTATTTCTTCAACTGTGCAGTTTTCGTGTTTTCTGCTTGTTCCGTCAAAAGCAATAATATCCGCACCAGCCTTAATCAAAAAGCCTACGTGTTTTAAAGACGGAGTAATATAAACGATTTCTTTCCAGTTTGCAGGAATTTCATCAGGTTTTGTAAGCCCAATAACTGGAACATCAGTCATTTTCTTTGCGTTTTTAACATCACGAACACCAGCAACTCTCAAACCGCCTGCACCACCGTTCAAAACAGAACGCATCATTGCCATCATGCATTCTTCACGGTACAAAGGCTCGTTTGGCATTGCTTGACAAGAAACAATAACTTTATTTTTTAAAACTTCAATAACGCCCATAACAACTCCTTATCTATAGTTTTGGAATTGTAGAGGGTAGTCATATTTGTCAGCATTTTCTCTCAAAAGAGCGATAACTTCTTGCAAATCATCTCTACTTTTGCCTGAAACTCTAACTTGGTCGCCTTGGATTGATGCTTGAACTTTGATTTTTGAATCTTTAATATCGCTTACAATTTTCTTTGCAAGTTCTTGAGTTAAGCCTTTTCTCAAATTGTAAACTTGGCGAACTGCACCACCTAAAGCATCTTCGACTTTTTGAGGGTCTAAAATTTTAATACTCAAACCTCTTTTAACCAATTTTGATTGTAAAATATCATAAATATTTCTTAATTTTGTTTCGTCCTCTGTCGTAATAGTAACGCATTTATCAGCCTCTAAAACGATGTCTGATTTTGAATTTTTTAAATCAAATCTTGAAGTAATATCTCTTTTAACTTGGTCGATTGCATTCACAAGTTCTTGTTTATCATATTCCGAAACAATGTCGAAACTAGAATCTTTTGCCATATAACCCTCCTTTTTATTTTTAATTATTATAGCATAAATATTTGTTGGTGAGTAGTTGATTTCACCAAACGCTTTGTGGAATTTATAAACAATAAAGATACTGGAATAACTACAATAATCCACACACTTCGTCATTTCGCATAAGTGAGCGATAGAGAACGCATGGAATCAGTTGTCATACCGCACTCGTTGCGGTATCTTTAAGACCCCATAACAGCCTCTCAAAAACGATTAATAATCGTTTTTTCGGCAGAGTGTGGTGACGATAAATACAGACTTCACAACTTACTTGCAACTTGTAACCGCAGGACTTGCGAATAAGTTAAGAGTAAGATTAGAATTATTTTTGCATTTGCCATTTACATCGGTATTCAAATAATCCATATTATCTGTTTGCATAACCCAAGCAGAACAAGTATTACCCCACTTAAAACATTTTGCCATTTCCGTTGTAGATAATGACCAACCTTGATATAAACCCTCTTTGTTCGTACCAACAAAAATGAACAAGTCTTTACCGTAAGTAAAAGAGCCTTTACTTGGACCATCAATATCGACATAAAGAGTTGAGCAGTAATTTTCAGAACAGCCATCTGAACCATAAGGGAAAAATGAAACAGATGTTCCGTCAGCCAAAATTGCCTGATAATATTTTTGAGTAGTATCGGTTACTGTATAACCTGTATTTAATCCATTTCCGGTAGATTTTGTCATGCAACCAGTTGTATTAGGTGAGCAAGTTTTTGAAACTTTCATAAATTCTGTAACTCGTTCAAAAAATATTTGATTTCTTTCGGCTTCTGTTTTGCCTGAATACCATTCATCTTGAGGTCCATAAATAGCATGTGCACGAGAAAGTGCATCATCAAGATTTTGATATATTTTCTTTACTTTAGCAATTTTTTCTTTTTCACCTGTTGAACTATTCAAGTTTGGCAAAGTCAAGGCTGACACAATGCCTATAATCCCCATTACGATTAGGGTTTCTGCAAGAGTGAATGCAATGGCTTTTTTCACATTAGTCATTCCGCATAAGTGAAACGCATTGCGGAATCTTTTTGTTATATCTTGAAAGATACCGCAATTCACTTCGTTCCCCTCTCCGAAATGATTATCAATCATTTCGTCGGCAGAGTGGTATGACGACAACTGATTAATTATTTCAAATATCTTTCCCATAAAAATTACCTCATCAAATAATATATTCCATTATGACAAATATTTTAAACGGTCGCAATACGGCTATTCTATTCTATTCTATTCTATTCTATTCTATTCTATTAAGGATTATCGCTGATTTTCAGCGATTGCACAATCATTTTTACAAACATTTACATTTCGATATTTTCATCGTTAAGAAAACATGCAACTCTGTGTGTTTCAAAAAAAGTTTTCAATTCAGGTTCTTCCACCTTACATCTATCCATACAATATTGGCAACGAGTATGGAATTTACAACCATCAGGCAAATCTGTTGGCGACGGAATATCTCCTGTCAAAATTACATTTTCAGGTTTTTTAAAACTTGGAACAGCATTCAACAATGCTCTTGTATAAGGGTGTTGAGGAAATTTAAAAATCTGTTCAGTTGAGCCTATTTCAACAATTTTACCCAAATACATAATCGCAATTCTATCGGCAATATGGCGAATAACATTCATATCGTGCGAAATAAACATAATCGTTAAATTAAAATCCTTTTTCAATCGCATTAAAAGATTAATTATTTGAGCCTGAATACTAACATCTAACGCACTTACAGGTTCATCTGCAATAATAAATTCTGGTTTCAAAATTAATGCTCTTGCAATCGCAATCCTTTGTCTTTGTCCGCCTGAAAACTCGTGCGGATACAAATCCATAGCACCTTTATCAAGCCCAACTGTTTCCAATGCCTTAATTACAATGTCATTAATCTCTGACTTTGACATCTCATATAAGGCTCTGCCTTCTTCAGAGTAAATGCAAAGTTCATTATTAACTTTTAGAGGTTCTTTCAAAATATCGCCAATTTTCATTTTTGGGTTCAAACTTGAATAAGGATTTTGAAAAATCATCTGCAAGGCTTGGCGATAAACCTTTAATTTTCCACCTTTTAGCCCTAATGCATCAACTCCATGAAATAAGATTTGACCGGATTTTACAGGAGTTAAACGACAAATAGCACTAGCCAAAGTCGATTTTCCGCAACCTGATTCACCAGCAATTGCAATAATTTCGCCACGATTAACCTCTAAAGATAAGTTATTTACAGCCTTTACAACTTTTTCCTTGTTAAAAACTGTACCTTTAGAGCGATATTCGACATTCAAATCTTTTATTTCTAAAACTGACATACAAGTATTATAAATTAATGACAAAAACAGGGCAACATCTTTTTGGGCTAATTAACTTCCCTACGTCCCTCAAGTGCTTTTGCAAGAGTAATTTCATCGGCATATTCCAAGTCTGTGCCTACAGGTAAACCAAAAGCAATTCTTGAAACCTTTATACCAAAAGGTTTTACAAGTCTTGTTAGGTATAAACTTGTTGCCTCACCCTCAACAGACGGACTTAGAGCCAAAATCAATTCTTTAACATTTTCATCTGTTAAACGATTCAATAATTCTTTAATTCTAATATCTTCAGCACCAATGCCGTCGATAGGTGAAATTAAGCCTTGCAAAACGTGATACAAACCTTTGTATTCGTTTGTTTTTTCAATAGCGATAAGGTCTTTTGTTTCTGCAACAACGCAAATTGTACTTCTATCACGACTTGTAGAAGAACAGATTTCGCAAGGACTAGTAGATGAAAGATTAAAACAAATTTCGCATGCTACAGTACTTTTTTTGGCTTCAATTACAGCCTTTGCAAATTTTTCCACCTCAGCATAAGGCATTTTCAACATGTGAAATGCCATTCTTTGAGCAGATTTCGGACCCACTGACGGGAATTTTTGAAACTGCTCAATCAATGTCGCTATTGATTTTGGATAAATCATTAGAATAACCCAGGGATTGAAATTCCGCCTGTGATAGCACGCATTTTTGTTTCCATTTCAGAAACTGCTTTTTCGCTTGCTTGTTTAATCGCAGTTGTGATAACATCTTCAAGCATTTCGATTGTATCATCATCAACGCTATCAGGATTTTCTGGGTTGATTGCTTGTTTTGAAATTTTTATAGATTTGAATTTGCCTTGACCGTCGCAAGTAACAACTACTCCGCCTGTTTCAGCATTAAATTCTGCTTGTGATAATTCTGCTTGAGTTTCTTGTAATTTCTTTTGAATAGATTGTGCTTTTTGCATCATTTGCATCATATTCATAATTTTTATCTCCTTTTATTAACGGCACTCCGCCCCATATTGTCAACTTGTATAAAATATTATACAATAAAATTATGGAATTGAAAACCTATTTACACGAAAGTTTCAAAAACGGAAAATTAATGCGTTGGACATTTATGCCATTAAATGTCTACATTTCGCCTATGAAATTTTACTCAAAACAAGGTCAGGACCACCTTTACCAAGGTATGGTAATCAAGGCTTGCCAAGAATGGGAACGTGTTAGTCAAGGCAAAGTAAAATTCAATTTTGTTGATAATCTTTTGAGTTCAAATATCAATGTTGAATGGAGAAGAATTGACCGCAAAGCCCTTGGACATTGTCAATTCAGTTACGATGCAAACAATAGGCTTTATGGTGCAGAAGTTTCAATCGGAATTTCTGACGGTGTAATTTGTCAACGATACATGGCGGAAGAAGAAGTTTATCACACAATTTTGCACGAATTTGGACACGCTTTAGGTTTAGGACATAGCCCTTACGACACTGACATTATGTACACACCGCATAAATACGGTGTTGTAACACTTTCAAAAAGAGATATTACAACCCTACAATGGCTTTACAAATTGAACCAAGGTACAACTGTTAACGACCTTGTGGCAAAATATAAATTTGGTTCTCAATATCCTGATGAAATTATTACAAAAGTTATTCTACAAGATAACCCTAGCGAATTTGAACAGGTAAAAAATTCAATAAAAGTCGAGAAAAAAGATTTGTTAACCGAACAAACCAACATTGCCGATTTAAAAAAATACAATTTACAACTTCAGAATATACAGTTGTCAGACAATGTAATGCGTTATTTGGGCAAGAAAAAATAGATGGAATTTTTACAAAATTTGACTAATTTTAATTTGTAGTATAATAGTAGTATTGAAAAAGTGCATTTTTGAAAAATGCAAATAAAGAGGAAAATGGTACATGAGTATTCAAGAATGGTTTGATAAACGTAAAGAAGCACAGATTGAACGCCGTACAACCGAAGCAAAAGTAGAAAACATTACATTCCCTGGGTTGTGGACAAAATGTGTTCATTGTGGTGCTCAAATAACAAATAAAGACTTAGAAGAAAATTTAATGGTATGTCCGCAATGCGATTACCATTTCAGAATAGGTGCAAGAGAAAGAATTAAACAACTTTTTGACGAAAATAGTTTCGTTGAAATGTATAGCAGAATTCTTCCTACTGACCCTTTAAATTTCACAGATACAGAATCTTACAAAGACCGTTTGAAAGAAGCAAAAAGTAAAACAAATCTTGAAGATGCAGTTATTACTGGTATCGGTAAAATCAACGGTTACGAAGTTGCAACAGCAGTCATGGATTTTGAATTCATGGGCGGTTCAATGGGTAGTGTTGTAGGTGAAAAAGTTACAAAAATGATGGAAGAAGCAGTTGAAAGAAATCTTCCAATGCTTGCTATCACTTCATCTGGTGGTGCGAGAATGCAAGAAAGTGCATTGAGCCTTATGCAAATGGCAAAAACTTCTTGTGCTTGTGCAAAAATGGACGAAGCAAAAGTTCTTTACATCTGCTTGTTAACAGAACCTACTTACGGTGGTGTTACTGCAAGTTTCGGTACTTTAGGCGACATCATTATTGCAGAACAAGGAGCAAGAATCGGTTTTGCTGGTAGACGTGTTATTGAACAAACTATCCGTCAAAAATTACCATCAGGCTTCCAAACTGCCGAATATCTTTTGAAATATGGTCAAATCGACATTATTTCAAAAAGAAAAGACCTAAGAGATAACTTAACAAAAATATTTGATATACACGGCTACTCTGTACCTGTAGAAGAATAATGAGGAAAAAATTATGTTTGAATTCGAAAAACCACTTGTAGAAATCAAAACAAAAATAGAAGAATTAAAGAAAATTAGTGCGGAGTCAGGAATGGATTTAAGCGAAGAAATCGAAAAATTTGAACAACAAGCAAATGAATATCAACAAGAAATCTATGCAAATTTAAAACCATCTGAAAAATTGCAAATCGCAAGACACGCAAATAGACCAAACTTTTTAGATTATATGAATTTGATGTGCACAGATTTTATTGAAATGCACGGTGATAGAGCAGGTGCTGACGATAGAGCAATCATCGGCGGTATCGGTAAAATTGGCAACTTTAACGCAATGTTCGTTGGAACTCAAAAAGGTTCAACAACAAAAGAAAACCTTGAATGCAACTTCGGTATGCCTCAACCTCAAGGTTATAAAAAAGCAATGCGTTTATTCAACCATGCCAACAAATTTAACCTACCAATCATCACTTTGATTGATACTCCGGGGGCTTACCCAGGAATCACTGCAGAACAAACTGGTCAAGGTATTGCAATCGCTCAAAACCTTAGAGATATGGCAAAACTTGATGTTCCAGTAATCGCAGTAATCACTGGTGAGGGCTGTTCAGGTGGTGCTTTAGGTTTAGCCGTTGCAAATGACGTAAAAATGCTTGAATTTGCTTACTATACAGTAATTTCACCAGAAGGTTGTGCATCAATCTTATTCAGAGATGCAACAAAAGCCGCAGATGCAGCAAACGCATTGAAAATCACAGCAAGCGACTTATTAGAATTAGGTATTATCGACAGTGCAGTAAAAGAACCTGTTGGTGGAGCACACAATAACAAAGAAGAAATGGCTAAAAACCTTAAAAAAGAACTTCTTGCTTCTTTGAAAAAATACACAAAAATGTCTCCAGAAAAACTTCGTGCTCAAAGATACGATAAATACCGCAAAATGGGTTGTTTTATCCATGAATAATTATTATGAATTAAACCTTAAAATAAATCCAAAAATGTCAGATGTTATTTCTGACATTTTGTTTGATGTCTTTGATTGCGAGGGTGTTATTCTTGCCGAAGAAAAATACAAAGACCTTGAAATGATTGACACAACAGAGGGAACACTAAAAGCATTCATTCGAACAGAAGTTCCTAATTGTGGTGAAATTTTGAAAGAACAAAAAGAACTTCTTCTCTCAAGAGAACTTACCGAAGAAGACCTTGGTTCTTGGGATTACACTTTTGAAACAAAAGAAAATGAAGACTGGTCCAAAAAGTGGAAAGAAAAATGGGACGTAACACACGTTACAGATAACATTGCAGTCGTTCCAACTTGGATTGAATACACACCAAAACAAAACGAAATTGTTATTAACTTAGACCCTGGGTGTGCTTTCGGTACAGGAACTCACCAAACAACTCAACTTTGCATGAAAGCATTAGATAAATATTTCAAACCAAATCAATCAATGGCAGATATTGGTATGGGTACAGGAATTTTGTCAATTCTTGCAAAAAAAATAGGAGCAAGTGAAGTGTACGGTTGCGATATAGACGATACTGTAATCGAGGTTGCAAAAGAAAATGCAAAATTAAATCACGAAGAATGTACATTTGAACTTGGTTCTGCAGATAAAATCACAAAAAAATATGACTTTGTTTGTGCAAACATTCTTCACAATGTGCTTTTTGACATTATGGGTGATTTAAAAAATATCATAAAAGACAACGGATTAATGTCCTTAAGCGGTATTCTTCAAGAAAAAGCACCAATCGTTTTAGAAGCCATTGAAAGAGAAAATTTAAAAATAATAGAAGAAATCCAACAAGACCAATGGACTTCTTTTGTTGTAAAAAAATAGGAGAAAACTTTGAATAATGTAGAGTCTTACGTATTTTTTGAGATTATTATATCGTTTATATTTGCATTCTTTATCTTCTTTGTCGTTAAAAATATAATTCAATCTTTAGCAGAAAAATATTTTAAACTTAATTATGAAGAAGTAAAACCTCAACTTCAATCAGCCCAAGCATCTTTTTTTGTTAACTATGTTACTATTTTCGAGGTAGAAGATAGCCTTTTAAGTAAATGTTTTAACGGGTTTAAAACATTCCATTCAAGTTTTCCGTTTCTTTTTAAATTATACTTATTCCCAGATTGCATAATACTAACTTTTTTAAATAAATATGCCGAAATTTTCAAAAAGAATAAATGCACATTTAGCAAAAAAAACTTTTTCTCATACTTTTCAATCATAAAAGACGACAAACAATACACAATGGAAGTCGGATTAAAACACAAATTAATCAAAGAATGGATTGGTAATAATTAATTCTTTTTGTGATAAACTTTTGTTGTAAAAAAGTAAAAACAAAGGTATGAAAATGGGTAAAACTGCAATTATAATTCCTGCAAGATACGGTTCTAGCAGATTAGAGGGTAAACCTCTTTTAAAAGTTAATGACAAACCAATTATTCAATGGGTTTACGAAAAAGCAAAATCAGTTAAAAATGTTGATGCTGTTATCGTTGCAACTGATGATGAAAGAATTTTTGATGCCGTAAAATCCTTCGGAGGAGAGGTTGAAATGACCTCTGTTAACCATAAATGCGGTAGCGATAGAATTAAAGAAGTTGCTGACAGACACCCTGAATTTGAATATATAATTAATCTTCAAGGTGATGAACCAATGATTAAAGAAGAAAATATTGAGGCTGTAATTGATGGGGTTAAAAACCACAATGCAGATATTTCAACTTTAATTCGCCCAATAAAAGAAAAAGACGAAGTAGATAATCCAAATTTGGTAAAATGTGTAATTGACAATAATGGCTTTGCATTGTATTTTTCTCGCTCAAAAATTCCGTTTGAAAGAAACGAAAATCCAGCACCATTCTATGGACATATAGGAATTTACGGTTATACAAAAGAGGCATTAACAAAAATGACAACTTCAGAAAGAACTTCTCTTGAAGTTGCAGAAAGTTTGGAACAATTGAGAGCATTGCAAATGGGCATGAAAATAAAAACTTCAATTGTAAATGATAAACCTGTGGGTATTGACACGATAGAAGACTATGAAGCGTTTAAGCAATTAGTAAGCGATAAATAGACATGACAAGGTTTTCAAAATTTTTTTAAATTTATGCTTGCAATTATTTTATGCTTAGATTAAGATATATTTATAAAAATAAATTTATATTAACAATAAAAATTTAAAACTTATTTAGTAGTTTAGTAAACGTAAGGAAAACACAATGACAGACGCTGAAATGCAAAATGAAACTGAAGACCGTCAACGAATCTTAGTAGCTGACGATGAAGCAAGTATCAGAAGAATATTAGAAACACGTTTAAAAATGGTAGGCTATGATGTTGTAGTAGCCGAAGATGGCGAAGAAGCAATCAATGCATTTAATAAAAGTAACCCTGATTTAGTTGTATTAGACGTAATGATGCCAAAAGTAGATGGTTACGGTGTTACAAGAGAAATCAGAAGAACATCAGATGTTCCAATTATCATCTTAACAGCATTAGGTGATGTATCTGAAAGAATTACAGGCTTAGAATTAGGTGCAGATGACTATGTAATCAAACCATTCAGCCCAAAAGAATTGGAAGCACGTGTAAAAGCGGTATTAAGAAGAACTAATAACCGTGAAGCAATCGTTCCAACAGGAAAAGTTACAAAAAATGTTATTACAACAGGTAACATTAAGATTGATACAGCAAGAAGACAAGTATTCAGAAAAAATGAACGAATCAGATTAACAGGAATGGAATTCAGTTTGTTAGAATTACTTGTAAACAACTCTGGTCAAGCATATTCAAGAAACGAAATCTTGCAACATGTATGGGCATACCCACCAGACCATAGAATTGACACACGTGTAGTAGACGTACACATTTCGAGATTACGTTCAAAATTGGAATCTGATCCAGCAAATCCAGAATTAATCTTGACAGCACGTGGCATCGGCTATATGTTCCAAAGAATTAATTAGTAAAAAAAAAGAATTATCGGTGGCGGGTGTCGTCAAGTGGTTAAGACCTCGGATTGTGGTTCCGATATGCATGGGTTCGAATCCCATCATCCGCCCCAGATTTAAAAATAGACCCAATAGGGTCTTTTTTATTGTTATTATTGAGTTCTAGATGTAAATAAAGTGCAAGTGTAAGATGGGTACATTTTAGCCAAGAGTTAAATATAATGGCTTTTATAGCGATTTTAATAGAATGAGATTCACTTGCACTAATTGGACTTTATCTGCACTTATTTGAGAAATACTTGCACTAAATTTTTACCAATTTTAAAACACATTACTAATTTATCACAATATGTTTACCTTTTAGCCAAGCACCTTTTGTGCAAGTAAAAAAGTATTCCCTAATTTGAGATATACAGAATTATCTCTGAGATTGAGATGAAAACACTTGACTTCTGTTGAAACGAGAGCAATTAATGTCATTGTA
>CAVFCO010000072.1:0-3601 GCA_963620955.1 Alistipes senegalensis
ATTCGACATAATCGCTGATAATACGATTAATTCAGTCGTTTGTGTTGAAGTTGATGAGATTGAAAAATATAATATTTTAAATTGTTCACTAAAAGCAATGAAACTTTCTTGCGAGAACATTATTAATAAAATTGCAAATTTTGAAAAAGATAAATCGTTGACAGTTGTTGACGGAAACAAGTTGATAAAAAATTACGAATACCCACAACAATTTATTATAAAAGGCGATTCAAAATCGGCTTCAATTGCCGCAGCAAGTATTTTAGCAAAGGTTACTCGTGATAGATATATGTTAAAATTGCACGAAGAATTTCCTCAATACGACTGGGAAAACAATGCTGGATACTTAACTCCAAAACACCAAGAAGCGATTTTGAAATATGGGGTTACAAAATATCATAGAAAATCTTTTTTAAAAAACTTGCTTAATCCGACAAAACAACTTAGTTTGCTGAAGTAGTGAATTGAGAATGGAACATTTGTGCCATTCACAACTTGTTTGACAAAGCGAAGAATCTCAGTGTCACCCTGAATTGCGGATTTTCGGTAGGGCGAAAGCCCGTAAGTTGGAGTGGGACGTTACTCCCACGACAACCCGAATAAATCAAGACGTTGCGGTATCTTTTACAAAAAATAGATACCGGAATAAATCCGGTATGACGGTTGCTAATTACTGCACCTCTTGTCACCCCGCACTTGTTGCGGGGTCTTTTTGTTATTTTTAAAAGATACCGCAATGCGTTCTCTAACGTTCACTTATGCGGTATGACGGCACACTTATCAGCCTACACAAAAACCGCAAAAAAAAAGACCCGTTAAGGTCTTGATAATTTTTGTATAGGGAAGGAAATAAGGAAATTTAATAAATTTAAAAAATCTTTTTCTTACTTGCAAAAAACATAAAATCATAATCGCAAAGTAATAATATTACATTCATATCTTCCAGTAATACGAATCTTAAGTTTTACACATCCATTTTTTGTAAATTGTTAAATCGCTGATAATATCTTTAACACATATCCCTTTATCAACAATTTATTTATCGACATCACAAAATCAAAACTTTAGAGTTTTGACTAATAGTGTTACATTTCGTTACATATAAAAATAAAAATCTGCTAAAATTAAGTATTTATCGGCACATTACATTATAAACAATCAGCATAGTTGCAAAACCTGAAACCAATGTTCCTTGAGGTTCGCCACCAGAAAGTAATGTGCAAGCCATTGTTGCAAGAACTGCAAAGCCAAAACAAATCCAACTTGCCACAGGTTTTTCAACTGGGTGTTGTATAAACGCATATCTGATTATTACAGCAATCAAAATTGCAAAAACTGAAACGCTAACAGTAAGTCCCATGATTAACCTTTATGACTTTCTTGGAAATGGCATTCCCATTTGTAAGCAGAATCGATACTGTTTTCCAAAGTGCGTTGTGGAGTCCAACCCAAAACTGTTTTTGCTTTATTTGCATTTGCATACAATTTTGCAGGGTCGCCCTCTCTACGTTCTACAGTTTCAACTGCAATCTTTTTATTCAAAACTTTTTCACAAGTATCAAAAACTTGTTTAACACTATCGCCTTGTTCTGTACCTAAATTGAAAATATTTGATTCATTATTTTTTGTCAAATACATATAAGCAAGTCTATGTGCTTGAGCCAAATCCTCAACATTTACGTAATCACGGATACAAGTACCGTCAGGAGTATCGTAATCGTTACCAAAAATTTTGAAAGTTTTACCCTCACCAAAAGTTGATTTCAAAATATTTGGAATCAAGTGAGTTTCAGGCTCGTGCCATTCACCAATTCTTGTTTGAGCATCACAACCAGCAACATTAAAGTATCTCAAAATAATAGATTTTAATCCATAAGCCTTATCAAAATCTTTTAGCATATATTCAATACATAATTTTGAATTACCATAAGGGTTTATCGGACTTTGTGGGTGAAGTTCATCAATTGGAGTGTATTTTGGTTCACCATAAGTTGCACAAGTTGATGAGAATACAATCTTTTTAACGTCGTGTTTTACCATTGTTTCTAAAAGATTTAATGTTCCATAAGTGTTGTTTCTATAATATTTTGCCGGATTTGTAACACTTTCACCAACTAAAGAAAATGCTGCAAAGTGAATTACTGCATCAATATCGTATTTTGCAAAAACTCTGTCGATATCTTCAATATTTTGCAAATCGCCTTGTTCAAAATGAACCTTGCCAATTTTTTTCAAGGCTTCAATCGTTTCAATATGACCTGTTGCCAAGTTATCAAAAATAACAATTTCATTACCATTGTTCAAAAAATTTACCGCTGTATGACTTCCAATATATCCTGCAGCACCTGTAATTAAAATCATTTCAGTCCTTTCTTATGCAACAAGTTTATTTTTTAATTCTTTGTGCAAGTTCATCTAATCTATTCAAAAATGCTTTCGATTTTTCATCTTCTCTTGGAGAAACAATCTCTCTGATTTCATTATATGTTGAAAGATAGTCGTTTCTAAAGATATCAAAAGTAAACATTTTTTCTAAATCGTTTTCTGCCATTTCGTAATCGGCTAATTTACTAGCAGCAATACTTCTATTCATATAAGCATCAGCATATTCGCTATCAATATCAATTGCTTTATTGTATAAGTGCAAAGCCTCATTATCTTTATTTTCTTTATGTTTAACCAAGCCTAAACTTACATAGGCTTCAACATTCTCACTTTGAATGTCCAAAACCTTTTCATAATCCTTTTCAGCACTTGCATAGTTTTCAATTGTATATTCAACAAATGCTTTTTTCAAAAGAATTTGAACATCATCAGGTTTAATTTCTAAGGCTTTTGAGTAATCTTCAATTGCATCTTCATAATCTTTTAAACATTCTTTTGTAAGACCTCTATTAAAGTAAGTATTATGATTATCACTAATTTCAAGAGATTTGTCGAAGTCCAAAATTGCCTCATCGTAATCTCTTAAATAATTTTTCGCATTACCTCTGTTGTTATACGCCATAAAGTTTTTAGGGTCTAATTCTATCGCTTTGTTATAATCTTCGATAGAAGCCTGTATTTTTTTAAGGTTATATTTTACAAATCCACGATTGAAATATGCTTCTGCATATTCAGGGTTTATCTCAATCGCTTTGTTATAATCTTCAATTGCCTCATCATATTTTTCAAGACAACCTTTTGAATTACCTCTGTTGTTATATGCTTTTGCACATTTATCATCAATTGCAATGGCTTTTGTATAGCAATCAATCGCATCTTCATATTTAGACAAATTGTAATTAGCATTACCTTGAAGAATCAAAACAGCAACAGATTGTTCTTCGTTTTTCAACAAGTTCAATGCTTCTTCAGATTTACCTGATTGAATTAAGTTTTTTGCGTTATCTACAAGTTCCATATAACAACCTTTTAATACTAGTATATGATTTTATTTTAGACGTTATTCCGTGTCATGTCAAATATTTGTCCTAGTTCAATACATATTAGACTAAGCACAATTCTCTTTTAATTTATAGTAATATTCCATTGGTGTCAAGTAATTGTCCTAGTTCAATACATATTAGACTAAGCACAATTCTCTTTTAATTTATAGTAA
>CAVFCO010000073.1:0-6187 GCA_963620955.1 Alistipes senegalensis
GATTTAATGCGAAGAACTAATTTATACTAATTTTTAAATAAGAAGAGAGAGAGAAAAAAAGGAAGCGGATTTTGGCTTTGCCAAAATCCGCTTCCTTTTTAAATGTAAAACTAATACATTCCAACAATATTTCTAATGTCTGTAAGAATTTTCTTAGAAACTTCTCTTGATTTTTCAACACCTTTTTCGATAATCGCATCAACTTCTTCAAGGTGATTTTCGTAATATTTTCTGCGTTCTCGAATATCTTTGAAGTACTCATTAACTTTTTTTGCCAATTGTCTTTTGCAATCAGCACAACCTCGTTGACCGGCTTTACATTCTTCTTCAATCGTTTTCAATTCATCTTCAGAACCAAAAATTTGCCAGTATTTAAACGCAACTTCACACTTATCAGGGTGTCCCAAGTCGTCTTTTCTTGCTCTTGAGCGGTCAGTGATACATTGCATTATTTTCTTTTGAGTAGTTTCTTCGTCATCGCTAATTTTGATGTCATTATTGAAAGATTTACCCATTTTGGCTCCGTCGACACCACATAATAGTGGGCAATTATTTAATTTTGGAGCAGGTTCAATGAAGTAATCTGTTTTATAAACATTATTAAATCTTCTTGCCATATCACGAGTTAATTCTACGTGTGCAACTTGGTCGATACCAACAGGAACATAATGAGCATTCACAGCAAGAATATCGGCACTCATCAAAACTGGATACCCCATTAAACCAAAACCTATTTGAGAATTTTGTCCCTCTTTGTTTCTAAGAATTTTAGCCATATCCTTAAGAGTTGGGTCACGTTCAACCCAATTTTGCGGAGTAACCATTCCAAGGTAAATATTCAATTCTGCAATTTCAGGAATTTTTGATTGAACAAAAATAGTCGCCTTTTCAGGATTTATACCGCATGCCAGCCAATCTATAACTACATTATAAACATTTTCTTTCAAATGTTCAGTTTTATCGTAATTTGTAGTCAAAGCATGCCAGTCAGCAACAGAAAAATAGCAATCGTAATCATTTTGAAGATTTACCCAATTTGAGATTACTCCAAAATAATGTCCTAAGTGTAATTTGCCTGTCGGACGCATACCCGACATAATTCTTTTCTGTTCTGTCATATTTACCTCCAAGAACATTGTATCAATAAATCTACAAATTGCCAATAAATTGGGCTATTCTGTTAATACACCAACCAGTTTTCCAGTGGCTTCCGTTTTCAGATAAGAACAATTGAGCATTCAATTTTTTCTCGTAAAGTTCACGAGAGTTTTTAGACGGTGCTATTCTGTCTGTTTTAGAATGCACTAATAAAATTGGACAACAAACTTTTGCAATTTTATTTATATTGTCGAATTTTTGAATAAATTTTATATCTTTAATATGTGTTTTAATGTACTTTCTAAGCCAAGGTAATTTCACACGTCTTAGATAGAAAGTTGCTAAATCGTAAGTTGCAGATGAAATATCTTTGATAGGCGACTGCAAAATTAAGGCTTTAACATTGTTATAAACTGCCGTATTCATTGCAACAGTTGTACCAAGTGAATGACCCCATAAAATAATATCTTGAGTTTTAACCCCAAATTCATTCAATTTATATATAGCAGATTGAGCATCGTCATAAACACCTTTTTCAGACGGCAACCCCCACGCACGATAATGCCCTCTATATGAAAGCATAAAGATTCCGTATCCATTTTTTAGAGCAAATTCTACTTTATCTTGGTGCATTAGAATAGATTCTGCTTGACCGTGGAAAAATAATATTGTTGGTTTATTCTTTTGTGCTTCTGAATACCAGCCAAAAAGTCTTGCTCCGTCTATTGATGCAAATCTTACTGTTCTAAATTTATGCAACAAATTTCTATGCACACGCTTCATACGAAGTTTTGCAGGTTGAAAAATTAGGTAGTTTTCCATACCCAATCTGAAAAATTGACTAAACTTTGATTTGCCCATAAAAAACGGATAAATCATTATATAGAAAATTTTCTTAAAAAACAATAAATAATATAACCATTTTTGCATATCGTGTTGATTATATCATTGAAAACTCTTTAAGGCAAAATGTTAACTCTTTTCAAAGATTTGTTTTAAATATTTACCGGTATAAGAATTTTTGCATTTTGCAACTTCTTTTGGAGTACCGCACGCAACAACAGTTCCACCTCCGTCCCCACCTTCTGGACCAAGGTCGATAATATAATCTGCAACCTTAATCAAATCAAGATTATGTTCAATAATTAAAATAGTGTTTCCATTATCAGCAAGTTTATGAATAATTTTTATCAACTTGTCCAAATCTGCCCAATGCAAACCAACAGACGGTTCGTCCATTAAATAAAGAGTTTTTCCTGTAGCCTTTTTATTCAATTCAGAGGCTAATTTTATACGTTGAGCCTCGCCACCTGAAAGAGTTGTCGAACTTTGACCAAGTTTTATGTAATCTAAACCAACATCATACAAAGTTTGTAATCTTTTTTTGATTGCCGGAATATTTTCAAAAAATTCCAAGGCTTCGCCTACACTCATTTCCAATACGTCAGAAATAGTTTTACCTTTGTATTTAACCTCTAAAGTTTCGTGATTGTAACGTTTTCCCTTGCAGACATCACATTTTACGTAAACATCTGAAAGAAAATTCATTTCAATTTTCTTTACACCGTCGCCTTTACAAGCCTCACAACGTCCGCCTTTTACGTTAAAACTGAACTGACCTTGATTATATCCTCTGATTTTGGCTTCATTAGTTTTCGCAAACAATGCTCGGATATGCGTAAATACGTCAGTATAAGTTGCCGGATTTGAACGAGGAGTTCTGCCGATTGGAGATTGGTCAATATTAATAACCTTATCAAGATTTTCAAAACCTAAAATTTCATCAACACCATTTGGTTTTGGCTTATTTTTCAACAATTTATGCAATGCGTATTCGTTAATCAAATCTTGCATTAAAGTTGATTTTCCTGAACCTGAAACTCCAGTTAAAACAACGATTTTTCCTAGAGGAATTTCAACATCAATGTTTTTTAAATTGTTCAAATGGGCATTTTTTACAGTCAAAAAGTTTCCATTTCCTTCACGTAATTTTGTTGGAATAGGAATAAATCTTTCACCGCTTAAATATTTACCAGTAATTGAGATTTCTTCATTGATAATATCGTCAACCGAACCTTGAGCGATAATATTACCACCGTTCAAGCCTGCTTTTGGACCAATATCGACAATATAATCCGCTTGTCTTATTGTTTCCTCGTCATGTTCAACAACGATAAGTGTATTACCTAAATTTCTTAATTTGATTAAGGTTTTAATTAATTTGTCATTATCTCTTTGGTGAAGTCCAATTGATGGTTCATCAAGAACATACAAAACTCCAGAAAGACCACTACCGATTTGAGTTGCAAGTCTAATTCTTTGTGCTTCACCACCAGATAAAGTTCCTGCCATACGAGCCAAGTTCAAGTATCCAAGCCCCACATCTTGCAAGAATTTCAAACGTCCTCTGATTTCATCAAGAATTTGTTTCGCAATCTGCAAATTATAATCATTTAGTTCTAAATACAAAACGTCAATAAATGCTATCGCTTCATCAATAGACATTTTTGTAAATTCATAAATATTCTTAGAACCTACTGTAACGGCAAGAGGAAAAGGTTTTAATCTTGCACCACCACAAGCCGTACAAGGTTTTGTTACCATATATTTTTCAATTTCGGCTTGCCAATATTCACCACTAGCCTCTTGATGTTTTCTTTCTAAAAACGGAATTACACCTAAATATCTTGAGTATTGAGCCTTGTATCTTTGAGTGCCAAATTGCTTTACTGATATTTTTAAAATATCGTCAGAACCATACAAAACAATGTCTTGATGTTCCTTTGGTAAATCCTTGAATGGAATTTCCATATCAATACCGAAATGTTTGCAAACTGAAGTTAGTAAGTCCTCATAATAATCAGTTGAAGATTTTGCCCAAGGGTAAATTGCACCACCTTTGATTGACAAAGTTCTATCAGGAACAACTAAATCAGGGTCAATAATAAAATCAGCACCTAAACCAGAACATCTTTCGCATGCACCATAAGGGCTATTAAAACTGAAATTTCTTGGACTTAATTCATCAAAACTCAAGCCACATTTTTCACAAGAAAATTTTTCAGAATACAAAATTTCTTCTTTTTTTTCTACTAAATCAACAACTACCAAGCCATTTGAACGTTTCAATGCTGTTGCCACACTGTCAGCCAATCTTGATTGAATAGAGTCTTTAATAACCAAACGGTCTACAACTACAGAAATATCGTGTTTTTTGGTCTTTGTAAGAGAAATTTCATCTTCATCAAGATTATAAATTTCTCCGTCGACTTTTACACGAACAAAACCGTCCTCTTGCAACTCTTTGAAAAGATTTTGATATTCGCCTTTTTTACCTGATACAATTGGCGATAAAAGTTGTATTTTAGTACCTGTTTCTAGTTTTAAAATTGAATTAACAATCTCGTCAATCGTCTGAGGTTTAATAATTTCACCACACTTTGGACAGTGAGGAACTCCTATTCTTGCATAAAGCAAACGCAAAAAGTCGTAAATTTCAGTAACTGTACCAACTGTAGAACGAGGATTGTTACTTGTCGTTTTTTGGTCAATAGAAATTGCAGGAGAAAGTCCGTCAATACTTTCAACATCAGGTTTATCCATTTGTCCTAAGAATTGACGAGCATAAACAGAAAGACTTTCGATATAACGTCTTTGCCCCTCTGCAAAAATCGTATCAAAAGCCAAAGAACTTTTTCCTGAACCGGAAACTCCAGTGAATACAATTAACTCGTCTTTTGGAATTTCAAGTGAAACGTTCTTTAAATTATTTTCTTTTGCACCCTTAACGACAATTTTATCTTTCATATCAAAAAGTATGCCATAAATAAAAACGAACTTCCACTAATATAAAATTGTAAACTTTTGTTTACAATTTCCAAAAATAAAGCAATAATTCATGTTGAGGTGATTTAAGTTTTCTGTGGAGGTAAGTGTCTTTGAACATTAAATCAAACAACAACATAAACTTCGGTTGGTCTTGCGAAACCCATAGAAAAATTATGGAAACCGCGATAAAAGACATGCCTCAATTTGCAAAATACAAGGATACTTTGGAAGATTACGTTCAACGTCCAGACCACGACGATATCGGATTTCTTGCAAATAAACACTTCTATTTTGGTGAAAAAATTAAAACTGATACGTTTTCAAAAGAAAAATTCGAAAAAGAACCTATTGATTCGTTTACTGACTTATCAACAAACAAAACGAGTAATGGGTTAATAAAAGCATTTAGCAAAATATTTAACGCAACAAATAATAATGTTAGTTTTATGGACTTCAACGGAAGAAACAATGCAAAAGCCGCATTTGAAGACCAAATTGAAATAATGGATACCGCAATCGAAGATGAAGATGACGAGTTTGCAATTCAAAATGCCGCTCGTGCTTGCCACTTCTTGCAAGATGTTTCTCAACCACAACATATTGAAGAAACTTCTGCATTTGGTAAAGCAATCGACTTAAAAATCCATACAGATTATGAAAAATTTGCAGAAGAACAGGCTGAAGAATGTGCAGAAAATTTCCAAAAGACGGTAAGAAATCCAAGAAATAGTATGCAATTATTCAGAGATACTTTTGCGGCAACAAAAGATTTAGGAAAAATAACTAGAGAAAACGAGCCTTATTGGAGCGAAATTACACAACGTCAATTCAATATAGCAGTCCAAGCAACAAAAGAATTTTTACAAAATGTTAGCGACCAAATGGGCTTAGAATATAGAGATATGCCACACGACGATCACGAATAAAAACAATGAAAAATATATAAAAAGATGCAGTGCAAAACATTGCATCTTTTTTATTGAAAAAGCATATAAAACACATACTTAACCTTTGTTAATAACCTTTTGATTTTGAGTATGTTTGTGTTACGATTTAGGTGGAAGTAAAGATTCGATAGGTTAAACCTAGTTCTTTTACAGAATGGAACTTACTTCCCGTAGTAAAACACATAAGTAAAAAGGAGAAGAAAGATGCCAGTAGCATCAATGATTGAACTTTTAGAAGCAGGTGTACACTTCGGACACCAAACACAAAGATGGAACCCAAAAATGAAACCATATATTTATGGTGCAAGAAATGG
>CAVFCO010000074.1:0-5103 GCA_963620955.1 Alistipes senegalensis
ACGGTAAACTCTCGGATAAACAATTATCGCGTAAAAACAATTGTTTTTCGCATAGTTCCTTTATCAAAGATTGTCTTGAGTTACAGAATAAAAAATATATATTTTTAAATTCGTAATGAACTATAGATAATAAAAATTTATTAAAAAAATTATCTTCAAATAAGTCTTTTATATAACAAATTTCACTCATAAATTAATGTGTTAGGTTAAACTCCATATCCCTTTTACTGATAAAGTGCGTACTGCCCCTTTAATATATCAAATATTACATGATTATGCAAAAATATTTAGCAATTATAGATAATAAAAAACTATGCCGATTTATTTATCCTATAACACAAAATATAACAAATATTTGGCATTATTTTCGCTAAATATATTTCTTTAAATTTTAGTTAATAATAAATAAATCAAGGGTTGTAAAATCGGTAAAATACGTTATAATATATATAGATAGTCTTGATACGGTAAATCTTGCAACCGAGCCAACAGGCGACAGTGGTGGAGCAAGCCCACATAATCAAGACTATTTTTTAATACTTACGGTATCTATCTTCGTTTAGTAAATGTAGAGATTTAACAAAATTTTCTTTTTTATTCTTAGTTGTTTTTATAACTAATTTATAAAACTTCTCATCGGCTTTAAATAAAATCACATCGTAACCCGTTTTAGACTTGTAATATTTTGATGGATTTTTTATAATTGAAGGAATCTTTCTATAATCTTCATCACTGACTTCAGGGTGTGAAAGTCTATTTTTAATCATATTATCCATAGAAAATTTCAGTTCAGAATTGCTACAATTCAATAATTGTTGGATTTCTTTTGATAGGTACCCAATGATAATGTAACTGTTCAAAATGACTTCATCATATACATTTCTAGCATAAGTAATTCTTGCAGTATCAGAAATACCTAAAGTACTGTTTCTAACGTACTCTGCTAGATTATAACCGTCTTTATTAAACTCCTCTAAATTGTTATATTTTTTAGGCTTAATTTTATCCATATATAAATTATACTTTTTATTTAGATATCATGCAAACATTAGCAAGTTGTTATATCCATACTCATCAAATTTATAAAATTCCAAATCTCGAAATTTAGCCAAGATACACAAAATGTCCTCTTTTAGGCATAAAAAAAAGAAGTCATTAAGACTTCTTTTTTAAATGGTGGGCCATCCAAGACTCGAACTTGGGACCTCACGCTTATCAGGCGTGCGCTCTAACCACCTGAGCTAATAGCCCGCATCTCTGCGTAGTTATAATTTAGCATGAAAGTTTTTTTAAATCAAGTATTTTTTCAAATTTTTGTAAAATTATATATAAAATCCTCAATTTTCGTCCAAATTTCACACATATAATTATAATATACATGTTATAATTAACCTGAGGTAAAAAATGAAAGCATTAAAATCTCTTAGATTACACATCGGAATTTTCGGAAGAACAAATGTCGGCAAATCTTCCTTTTTAAACAAAATAACAAAACAATCAATTTCAATTGTTTCAGACATCGCAGGTACAACAACAGATGTTGTCGAAAAATCTATGGAGTTGCTTCCAATAGGACCTGTAACATTTTTAGATACTGCAGGTTTAGATGACAATTCAATCTTAGGAGAACAAAGAATTGAAAAAACATTAAAAATCTTAAACCGATGCGATATTGCGGTAATTATAACTGACAAATTTGAATTAGAAAAAGTCGAAAAAGATTTAATTGAAGAGTTCAAAAAACTTGAAATTCCATATTGCGTAATCATTAACAAACAAGATGACAATTTAAGTGACATCTCAGATTTTATGGTAACTTCAACAGTTACAGATGAATTTATCGTTGAAAAATTTAAGCAAGAATTAATAAAACTTTTGCCGGAAGAATTTGTAAACACATCAAAAATTGTAGGCGATTTAGTTCCAGAAAAATCAACTGTAATCCTTGTAATTCCTATCGACAAGGAAGCACCAAAAGGTAGAATAATATTACCTCAAGTACAAACTTTACGTGATTTATTAGATTCAAATTGCATATCAATTGTCGTTAAAGAAAACGAATTGCAATCCGCATTAGAAAATCTAAAAAATCCTCCAGCACTTGTGATTACAGATTCTCAAGCATTCAAAAAAGTTTCGGAAATAGTCCCAGAAAGTATTCCTTTAACATCTTTTTCAATTCTTTTTGCAAGATTAAAAGGAGATTTAAAAGAATTTGTGCAAGGTGCAAATGCAATAAAAAATCTTAAAGACGGTTCAAAAGTTTTGTTCCTTGAAAGTTGCACTCATCACGCAATTGAGGACGATATCGCAAGAGTAAAAATTCCAAAATTATTGAAACAAAAAACTCAAAAAGAACTATCTTTTGAATATTTTACAGGGCATGATTTTCCAGATGTAACAGGATATGACTTAATTATCCACTGTGGAGCATGTATGACAAACAGAAAAGAAGTTCTTTCACGAATTCTTATTGCAAACAAAAAGCACGTACCTATAACAAACTACGGAATAACAATTTCGTACTGTTTTGGAATTTTAGAACGTGCCACAAAAATATTTTCATGATATAATCATTTTGTAGAAAATGGAGTAGAAAATGGCAATTACAGTAAAAGACGTAGAACACGTAGCAAAATTGGCTAGATTAGAACTAACTGAAGAAGAAAAAGAAAAATTTACACGTCAATTAGGCGATGTTTTGAAATATGTTGACCAAATGAACGAAGTTGACACTTCAAATGTTGAACCTCTATCTCACCCAATCGATTTTGTAAACGTTATGAGAGATGATGTTGTAAAATACGAACAAACAGAAGAAGCATTAATGCAAAATGCCCCAGATGAAGAAGACGGTTTCTTCAGAGTTCCAAAAATCAACTAGTTTCAGTTAATAAAAATTTAAACTTTTGACAATACCGCAAATCATGCGGTATTGTTTTTTGTATACAACTATCACACTTGGAGGAAGAATGAACACAAAATATATATTTATTACAGGCGGTGTTGTAAGTTCGCTTGGTAAAGGTATCATTGGAGCATCTTTAGGCAAATTACTGAGAGCAAGAGGTTTTTCTGTTGCAATTCAAAAATTTGATCCTTATATCAACGTTGACCCTGGAACAATGAGTCCATTTCAACACGGAGAAGTTTTTGTAACAGACGACGGAGCAGAAACAGATTTAGATTTAGGACATTATGAAAGATTTATCGATGCAGATTTTTCACAAATCAACAATGTTACATCAGGAAGCGTTTACCAAACTGTTATAAACAAAGAAAGAAAAGGCGAATACCTTGGTGCGACAGTTCAAACAATTCCACACATCACAAATGAAATAAAATCAAGAATTTACAAAGCAACAGAACAATTTAAACCAGATTTTCTTATAATTGAAATTGGCGGAACAATTGGCGACATCGAAGGTTTACCATTTATTGAAGCAATTAGACAGTTCAAAACAGAAGTTGGAGTTGGCAACGCAATCTCAATCCACTGCACATTGCTTCCATACTTGCCAACATCAGGTGAATTAAAAACAAAACCTTCTCAACATAGTGTAAACGTATTAAGAAGTTATGGCATTCAACCTGAAATCTTGGTTTGCAGAACATCTTATCCAATTCCGCAAGACGAAAAAGAAAAACTTGCTTTGTTCTGCTCTGTTCAAAAAGATGCCGTAATTGAATGTAGGGATATGAAAAGTATTTACGAAGTTCCTCTTGCATTAGAAGAACAAAATATGGCAGCAGTTGTATTGAACATGCTTCAAACTTGCTACAAACGTGCCGATTTAAAATCTTGGGAAAACTTAGTTCAAAGAATAAATAACCCAAAACGCACGCTAGAAGTTGCAATTGCGGGCAAATATACAAAACTTTCAGATGCATATATCTCTGTTGTTGAATCTTTAAAACATGCAGGATATGCAAACGAGGCAAAAATCAACATTCATTGGATAAATTCAGAAGAATGTGTTGATATGGAGAATTGCAAAAAATTATTGAAAGATATAGATGCAGTTGTAGTCCCTGGGGGGTTTGGAGTTCGAGGAATAGAAGGTAAATTAAACGTAATCAGATACGCAAGAGAAAACAATTTACCATTCCTTGGGTTATGTTTAGGCATGCAATGTGCGGTAATTGAATATGCAAGACACGTTTTAGGAATAAAAGATGCAAATTCTCGTGAATTCAGTGAAGAATGCGAAAATCCAGTAATTGACTTAATGCTAGAACAAAAAGACGTTACCGCATACGGTGGCACAATGCGATTAGGCAAATACGAATGCCACTTAAAGAAAAATTCTGTAGCACGAAAAGCCTACAATTCCGACATAATATTTGAACGTCATAGACACAGATACGAAGTAAACAATGCCTACATTGAAGATTTGGAAAAAGCAGGACTTGTATTCTCAGGAAAATCTCCAAACGGAAAATTAATGGAAATTGTTGAATTGCCAAAACTTGATTGGTTTGTAGCATCACAATTCCACCCTGAATTCAAATCTCGTCCGGAAAGACCTCACCCATTATTCAAAGGTCTAATCGACGCAGCAGTAAAAAGAAAAAAATAAACAACAAAACCATCATAAAATCCGCCGTTTTTGCTTGCAAAAACGGCGGATTTCCTTTTATGCAAAATTAATACATTTATTGTATATATTTTTAAACCGAAAATACATATAATAATCTTAAGGCAGAACAAGTGGACATCACACATTTCTTTTCAATTGATGTAACCTACATCAAGAAAGGGGGTGTTGCCTATGACAACAATTAAAACGCTAGCCGTTATATTTTATATAATAGCATTATTATTATTCAATAAGCAAAAACTAGCGTTCATGATTGCCGTCTTAACGCTAGTTTCTTAAATGAAACAATGTGATGTAACATTTTAGTATAAACTAAAAGCCACTTGTTATGTCTTTATTATATCGTATATTTTACACAATTTCAACCCTTTGTCCTAGTTCAATACATATTAGACTAAGCACAATTCTCTTTTAATTTATAGTAATATTCCATTGGTGTCAAGTAATTGTCCTAGTTCAATACATATTAGACTAAGCACAATTCTCTTTTAATTTATAGTAA
>CAVFCO010000075.1:0-21530 GCA_963620955.1 Alistipes senegalensis
CTCTAATTTTACTATACTTGAGGTGTTAGTGTTGCGATTACTTCTTGAACGCACTCAAACACTATAGGCATAGTAGTTTTGCATGCTAAATTCATGTAATTTTGTTAACTCTTTGCCTTATTGCATTTCATTGTTATAATGTTTTTATGAAGATATTAGGTATTGACCCAGGAATGGCAATTGTTGGCTACAGCATCGTTGATTTTGACGGTGAAAACTACACTTTGCTAAACTCAGGCTCAATCCAAACTCAAAAAGGTACATCTGATGCTTCTCGTTTGTACGAAATCTTCAACGATTTATCTACAATCATTGAAAAATACTCACCAGACATCGCATCAGTAGAAAAACTTTTCTATTTCCGCAACCAAACAACAATCATTCCAGTTGCAGAGGCTAGAGGAGTTATAATAATGATCCTTGAAAAGTACAACATACCTTTCTTTGAGTACACTCCAATGGAAGTAAAACAGGTTTTGACTGGATTTGGACGTGCAAGTAAAAAAGAAGTTGAACAAATGGTAAAAATATCTTTAAAACGAGATGAATTGCCAAAATTAGACGACACAGTGGACTCTATCGCAATTGCCATTTGCCACACAAGAAAAAATCAAGAATTAATAACAAAATAAAGGACATAAATATGATTAACGAACTTTTACTAAAACAAGTTGCAATTTTAAGTGCCATCGCAGGTGGTGCGTTGGGATTTTTGACAATTTTCTCATACATAAACATTTTTTCAGTAACAATTCTTGTTATCTGCTTGGCTGCTGGAATTTTAGTTTATATGAAACGAGAAAACCTTATCGGCATTTTTGATATGAGAGAAGGTGCAATTCTTGGCGGTGTAATCGGCTTTGTTTCATTCATCGCAGCATCAGTTGTTTACATTCCTTGCGACTTGATTTTAGGCTTAATTCCAATTTTCAAAGCACACTACATTATGAGATTTTTCTTCAACAGTTTCGGAAGTTTTATCGTTCTTATGATGTTAATCTTCTTCGTAGCACTTCTAAGTGCCTTAATGAACGCATTTGCAGGACTTGCAACTTCTTATGTGTATGAATTATTGACAGGTCTAAAAAAAGAAAGCAACGAAAGTATCAATTTCGATATCAAATAATTTAAGGCGGTAAAAATGACTTTTGAATCAAAAATCAGAACAATTTCTTGGGATAACGACAAAGCAAAAATGCTAGACCAAACAATTATCCCATACGAATATAAATACATCGACATTACATCTGGTCAACAAATGTATGATGCAATTAAAACAATGATTGTTCGTGGTGCACCAGCCATTGGTATTGCAGGTGCTTACGGAATTGTTCTATATGCAATGGAATTACAAAAACAAAATTTGCCGATTGAAGAATTCAAAAAACAATTAATTAAAAAAGCCGATTATATGGCAACTTCACGTCCTACAGCAGTAAATTTAATGTGGGCATGCGACCAATTAAAAGAACTTATTAAAAATTCAGACAAAAACATTGAAGAATTAATAAAAGATTTAACAGAAAAATCAATTGAAATCGAAAAAGACGACTTAGATAGATGCAAACGCATTGGCGACAACGGTGCAGAAATCGTTCCAAAAGGCGGAACAATCTTAACTCACTGCAACGCAGGTGCATTGGCAACAGGCGGTTATGGTACTGCTCTTGGAGTTGTGCGTTCTGCATTTGGCAGAGATAACACAGTCCAAGTTTTTGCAGACGAAACAAGACCTCGTCAACAAGGTGCAAGACTTACTACATTTGAATTAGCAATGGACGGAATTCCTGTAACACTTATTACAGACGGAATGCACTCATATTTTATGAACAAAGGAATGATTGATGTTGTAATCGTTGGTGCAGATAGAATTGCTCTAAACGGCGACACTGCAAACAAAATCGGTACATATACAGTTGCAATTTCAGCAAAATACCACAATGTGCCATTTTATATTGCCGCACCTCTTTCTACAATTGATTTAAGCATCAAATCGGGAAAAGAAATTCCTATTGAGGAACGTTCAAGAGAAGAAGTTACGCACATTAACGGCAAAATAATTTGCTCAGATAAAGTTAACGTAATCAACCCAGGGTTTGACGTAACTCCAAACGAACTTATTACTGGAATTATCACTGAAGTTGGCATATTAAAACCACCTTACGAAAAATCAATTTTAGAGGCTTTCAAAAAAGTCTAATATTTTGTTACAAAACTGTAATATATGTTATAAACGTACATGACTAGGGCATATAATTAATGAATAAGGCTTCCTAATGGACATTGCGTTTAATTTAACTACGAAAAAATGAAAATTTGGCAATGACTCTCATTAGGAAATGTCCGAAGTCGAGAGAGCCGAATAGGCAGCAGAGCCATAGTATTGTTGAGCGAGGATAGTCGATTTTAGCGATTATGCAATGAAAACTATACACCTTATCAGTTAAAGATTTTGATAGACTGTTCTATCGTTAACAATTTTAGCCTTTGGGATATAATCTACCCCAAAGGTTTCTGCTATGTGCTTAATTTGCATTGAGCCTGAAACAATTACTATTTTTGTTTTGTAGTATTGTTTTAAAAGTTTAATTTGCTCAACCAACCATTCACCCGCAAATTGTGGAGCAAAATCATATTCCATTGATAAGTCTGTAATGATTACGTCATAAGGATTATCAATATAATTATAAACCCAATCATAACCCTCACGAGCAGTGTAGGCTCTATCAATTTCGATATCATCGCCGTACAAAGCAAGTAGGTTATCTACGTGAAATTTATTCCAACTTGGAGAATCGTCAACAACTAGAAAGTGCCTCATTCAGTTAACCTCAACACTTCGTAGATGTTCATTTTCTTTTCTTTACCACGGATTTTAACCTCTGAAATCTTGATTACATCAGCAATACCACGAACAAACTCGTAAGTTGAAGAACTAATCAAGAATTGAGTTTTATAGATTTTATTATAACTTTCTAATCTGCTTGCTAAGTTAACCGTGTCGCCGATTACAGTATATTCAAGACGTTTTTCTGAACCGATATTACCAACGAAAACCTCGCCTGTGTTAATTCCGACACCGATTTCAATTTTTGGTTTACCCTCTTCTAACCATTTTACTTGCAATTCTTTAACTTTTTTAAGCATGTCATTTGCACATCTAATAGCATTTACTGCGTGGTCAGGGTCTTGAATTGGCTCACCAAAAATAGCCATTACCGCATCACCGATAAATTTATTGATAACACCATTATGTTTACTGATAATAGGCTCAATTGCGGTAAAATATTCGTTCAAAATAACAGAAATTTCTTCCGGTTCCATTTTTTCAGACATTGATGTAAACCCTCTGATATCGGCAAATAAAACCGTTACATTAGCCTTTTTACCGCCAAGTTTTACGTTATCAATGTTACTTACAACGTTCTCCATAATGTCTTGAGAAATGTATTTACCCATTGCATCTTTGATTTTTTCTTTGTTTCTTGATTCAACGATGAATTTTCTTGAATAACCAAAAATCATTGTTGCTAGTTGAAGTGCAATTGGTGTAATTACAGGAACGGCGAAATTCAATTTGTAAGCCAAAACCGATAGGAAAATATACCCTAAAACCATCAAGACCATAACTCCAAGTCCTGCAATTAAAGAATAATTTGCCACCACAATAAATGTTGCAACAACAAGTATAATATCAACTATCAACTCTTGAGTTGACGAAATTGAACGCACAGATTGATTATGGATTAAGTTATCCAAATTTGTCGCCTGAATATCAACCCCAGGGTGCTTACTTTGAATTGGAGTTGGCAAAGCATCTTCCAAACCTAACCCTGAAGCCTTTGCGTTAGCACCGACAAACACAATTTTGTTATCAAATGCTTTTGGGTCAATTTTTGGCTTTTTGCCAGCCTTGATTGCTTCTATAGAATCAATAATATCAACTGCAGAATAAGTTTTGTGAGTGTAATCAGAGTTTTTATAATTCTTGTAGAAGTGCAAGAAGTTGAACACACCGCCCCAACGTCTGTGAGTTTGAATTTTCAAATCATCATCACCAGAGATAATCAAATGCGATTTTGTAACCTTAATTTGCTTTGCATTATTTAATTTTGCATACATTCTAAGTCCTAAAGACGGATAAAAATCACCTTTATAGTAAATCAATTGCGGAATATCCTTGATAAAACCGTCAATTGGGTGAGTTAAAACCCAAACAGAACCAGCCTTTGGTAACGATTTAAAATATCCTTGAGGATAGTGTGAAAGACTGTTGAACCTTGCCGGCTCTTTCATTTGGATTGTGCTTTCGATTGGAATTTCAAACTTATCTTTGAACTTTTTATCATATTCTGCACCCTCTTTTGGGTCTGTATATAAACCACGTAAAGGGTTAAAACCACCTACAAAATTATCTAAATCTTTGATTGTATCGTATAATTCTTGGTCGGCTTTTGGATTATTTTCATCAGGAGTAGTAACTACAGCATCAAAACCAATAAGTTTTGCGTTTGTGTAATGTCCCATATAATCGAAAATTTTGGCGTATAAATCTCTACTCCAAGGCCATCTGTGTTTTTCAATTGACTTATCATCAATTACGACAAGAACAATACCGTCAGAACCTTTTTGACTTGCAACAAAGTTCTTAACCATTAAATTATAAACTCTTGGTTCAAAAAAACTACTAAAAATAACGTATGAAACCAATATAATTACGCCAAAAGCAATAAAAATAAAAATTGATTTTAAATTTTTCATTAATTTTCCCTTGTTTTAAATCTTTTTTTATTTCATGATATAATAAAACCGTAAAAAAGGATATAGTTATGAACAAAAATGTTATGGATTTAATTTCAGAAGAAAAAATTTACCCGATTGTAAGAAGCAAAGATGCTCAAAAAGCAATCGACATCGCACACGCACTAATTGAAGGCGGAATAAAGGTTATGGAAATAACAGTAGAAAACCCTTCATTGTACCAAGCAATTGAAGAAGTTTCAAAAGACGCAGTCGTTTGTGCCGGCGGTATTATCACACAACAACAAGCAGACCAAGCAGTAACAAGTGGTGCAAAAGTATTTTCATCACCAGTTTACAATATGAATATGGTAAAATTCTCAAAAAATAGAAAAATGCCTTTCATTGCAGGTGCTTCAACACCAAACGAAGCCTATGAGGCTTGGCAATCAAGAGTTCCACTAATCAAAATCTTCCCAGTAACAGCATTAGGCGGAGTTCAATACATTGAAGACATCTTAAGACCAATGCCATTCTTGAAAATTATGCCTATGGGACACATTCAATTGTCAGAGGTTAAAGATTATATCAATGTTGGTGCAAAAGCAGTTGGTGTTGGTAGAAACTTCTATGAAGACTTGTCTTTCAACGAAATTACTGAACGTGCGAAAAACATACTTAACGAATTAAAAAATTAATTGAGAATTAAAAACAATGGCTAAAAAGGTAGTAATATCAGGATATTACGGTGCGGATAATTTTGGCGACGAAGCAATTCTTGAAACATTAATTCAAAGATTGAACAAGTTAGATGCTGAAATCACTGTACTTTCAACAAATCCTGAAAAAACAGCAAGAACACACAAGGTTAACGCAATAAAAAGTTTTGACTTTGGCAAGGTTAACAAGGCTCTTAGACAATGCGACGTATTGGTTTCTGGTGGCGGAAGTTTACTTCAAGATGCAACCAGTGTAAAGAGTTTGTTCTATTACCTTTGGGTAATTTTTACTGCTCAATTCTACAAAAAAGATGTAATCATTTTTGCTCAAGGCGTTGGGCCAATTTCAAACAAAATTGGCGAATTTTTCACAAAAAAATTACTAAAAAAATGCCGTTGGGTAAGTGTTAGAGATGACAAAAGTTTATTCTTGTTAAGAGGTTGGGGAGTTAGAACAGACCTTGTTTGCGACCCATTATACGATTTAGAACTTGAAGGTTCAAAACCTGAAAACAGAGTCGGAATTCAACTTAGAAGTTTCAAAACTCTTACAGAAAAACTTATGATTACACTTGCAAACCGTGTAGCCATTGAATTTCCAGATAAAATCATTGAAATTTATTCTTTGCAAGATAGCAACGATTTAGAGGTTTGCAAACACTTTGAATCATTGTTGTTATCAGTAAATCCTAACATTAGAACAAATATTATTTCAGGAAAAACACCAAAAGAAATTATAAAACTTATGGCAAATCTTGAATATATGATTGCAATGCGTTTTCACGCAGTTTTAATCGCCTTAAAATACGGAATTAAAACTCTTGCAATAAATTATGATTATAAAGTTGAAACAATAGCAAACGACGCAAACATTCCAGCCTTATCAATGCTTGCAAACGAAGACTACGGCTACATGTTTAACCGTTTAAAAAATCTTGACAGACGAGCATTACTAGAATACGCAAACAAAAAACACTTCAATTGGGAAGTTTTCGATTTATTGGTGAAGTAAACGTCTGAACATACTTTGAAGATATTCAACAATTTTCAAAAGTAGTGGAGGCTCAGCATAGTCGTATTTAGCGGCTTCGCTCAAGGTCAAAGTATCTTTTGGCTCTTTGAAAACACTTTTATCTTTTTCTTCTTTTTTCTTTTGATTGCCTTGTTGAAAATAACCAGTGTTTCCAGCACCGCCGTCTTGTGTACGATTTGTCCTGATTTGTGGGTTATAGTTGTTTAAAGGATTTAGTTCAAAACTCATAGTTTTATCCTCCATGAACTATATACCCAATTTAAAATATTTTAAACATGTATTTTATACAACAGTTGACCTATTTTTATGAGAATTTTTATTGATTATCACTATCTTTTGAGGCTTTGCAATCTTTAAAAAATGTCATAATTATACTAAATATAAATGTTACTGCAATGAATCCCCAACCTGCAACAAGCAAGTTAGAAAGAGGATATCCGCCGTAAGGGTGTTTAATATTGTCAACTAAATAAGTTACCGTAATCGTTGCAAATACTAATGGACAAAGGTATTTTATGCAGAAAATCCAAAATTTTCCGTATTTGAATGAACAATTTTCATTGATAATGTTCAAAACCTTGTCTGCACCGTAAATCCAACCTAGGGCAACTGTTTCAATCAAACCAATTGCAATCAAGTTGAAATCGTTCATAAAGTGGTCAACAACGTCAACCCAGTACAAACCTGCTTTTGTAGTGTAAATAGTTGCAATCAAACAACCTACAACGCAGAAGAATAAAGTTGTTTTCTTTTTAGATGTACCCAATTTATCTTTAAACGAGGTTACAACCGCCGCAACGATTGAGAATACTGAACCTAGAGCAAGTGTAAGTAGAATTACAAAGAATAATACCGAGAAGAAAATTACCATTAATTTTCCACCTGGCATAGCAGCAATCGCGGTTGGATAAGTAACGAACGCAAGCATCATTCCTGAATGTTGCATTTCGGCAATCGGAGTGTTTGTCAAATAAGACAAATATCCCAAAGCCCCAAAGCAAGCAAATCCGGCGAAGAAACTTACAACCGCATCAGCAATCGCAATAATTATACTATCTGAAGTTGTTGGTGCATCTTTTGGCAAATAACTACCATACGCAACCATTATCGAGAATAAAATACTTAGCGAGAAAAATACTTGACCATAAGCAGCCGCCCAAACACTTGGCTCAAGAAGTTTTGACCAATCCGGAACTAAGTAATAATAAATACCTTCCATAGCCCCAGGAAGACTGATTGAACGAATAATTAATATTGTCAATAATATTAAAGGCAAAGTAACTACGTAATTTAAAACGTCAGAAACTGATTCAACTCCGTTTCTAATACAAAACCAAATTAACAACCAACCTGAAACCATTGCAAGTAAGATAATCCAGTTAACTCCGCCAATATCAAACATTCCAGTTGTAACTTGTAAAACGTCATTCATAAAAATATCGGCAGCCGGTTTTGAAATCCAAGGTGATTTGAACGATAAAAATACGTAATAAATTACCCACGCAAAAACTGCAGAGTAGTAAGAAGCGATACAAGATGCAGTTCCAACGCCTAACCAACCAATCCATTCAAATTTTGGATTTAATTGTTTTAGAGCAATCGGTGCACCTGCTTGGAATTTTTTACCGATAGAGATTTCCATTGCCAACAAAGGAATACCCGCAGTTACAATTGCAATAAAATATGGAATTAAAAATGCACCACCACCGTTTTGATAAACAATTCCAGGGAATCTCCACATATTACCTAAGCCAACTGCAGATGCAACTGCGGCTAAAATAAACGTAAAACGTGAATTCCACGCATCTCTTTTTTCCATACACTAATTCCTTTTCTTCTACTACCTTAATAATAGTATCATAAAAGTGTGCTATTGCTTAATTTGAGGGCAAAACCGCTTAACATTTATTAATATTTTTAATTAAAAAATGAACATTTTTAAATCTCAATCGTTATACTAGTGTAAAGGATAAAAATTATGACAAAAAAATGTACAAAATTTGAAAGTTTATACTTGTTTAGAAGTAACGATGAACTTGAAGAACACTTGAAAGAATGTCCTGATTGCAGAGCAGAAAAAGAAAAAATGGACAAAGTTTCAGAGTTAATTCAAGAGGTAAAACCTTATTACATAAGCAAGAAAAGAGAAAGTTTTACACGATTAAAAGTTGCTTGCGTTCTTTGTTTAGGAATGTTTGCAGGACTTGTAATCGGATACTTTACTCAATTTGACGGACATTTCAATACAACAGCAAGTTATAGCACTGCAAGTTACAGCACCTCAACAAGCAATACCAACGAATACGGTATGCCGATTGACAGTTATGGATTGATAGACTTAAATTAATGAATTTAAAAGATATTATCAAAAACAATCAAAATAATGTAAAACGCATTATTCGATTAATAACAAACGAAGAAAATGAGGACATTGAACAAAATGTCTACATTAAGGTTTGGCAAAAAACAGAAACCTATCAAGAGCAAGGAAAATTTTCAGGCTGGATAGGTACAATTGCCAAGAATTTTTCAAAAGATTACTTAAAATCTTCATCAAAAAAAGTACAAAACAACTTAGAACAAGATGAAAATCTTGTAAATTCAATAAGAGATACCGCTGACACTCCGGAATCAGCACTTCTCAGAAAGGAAAGACAAAAGAAGATAATCAAAGCAATAAATTCGCTTAAGCCAAAACTAAAAGAAGTAATTATGATGTACGAAATTGACGGACTTAACTACGAATACATTGCAAAAATTCTGAATTGCCCAGTAGGAACAGTAAAATCAAGATTGTTCAATGCAAAACAACAACTCGCAGAACAACTCAAAGATTTGCTTTAAAGAGAGGACTCGATTATGATTAAAAGAACATTAATACTAGCAACAATAATTGCTCTAACAACTACAACAGCATTCGCAGGTGAAACAAAGGCAACAAAAACAACTCAACCTGCAAAACAACCTCCAAAATGTGAAAAATGTCAAAAACCACCAAAAGAATTTAGAAAAGGTGGACCTGAAATGTTTGAACAACGATTAAAACTTACAGATAAACAAAAGGAACAAGTTAAGAAAAATCGTGAGGCTGACAGAGCAAAACTCGACCCAATTATGAAACAACTTCACGAAAAAGAACACGCAAAACGTGAAATTTTCAGAAAATACGAACAAACAGATCCAGAATTAATTAAATTAAACAAAGAAATTAAAGTATTAAAGGATAAAAGACACAAAATTATGGAAAAAAACAGAAAATCATTCGAAGCGATGCTAACAAAAGAACAAAAAGCAGAGTTAGAAAAAATTAAAGCAGAACATAAAGAAAAATTCAAAAACGGTGAAGGCTTACCAAAAAGAATGCCTCCACACCTTGAAAAACGTGCGTTTTAATTAAAATAGTATAACAAAGCCGGCACGGATTTTATCCGTGCCGGCTTTGTCGCTTTCATATCATTAAATGATTTTAGCATTCTTTATAAAGTTATTTTAGATTTATGAGTTATAATAAAAATATGAAATTTATACCGTTTGAAGTTAATACAGGCAATAAAAATATGCAGATAGACAAGGATTTGCTGGAAGAAGCAATTCGTTGTCAGTCAAAAGAGCCTATTTTCAGACTTTACGGCTGGAGTCCAAAATGTATTTCTATTGGCAGAAACCAAAAAACGGATTTTATAGACAAACCATTATTAAAAAAACACGGAATCGACCTAGTTAAACGTATTACAGGCGGTAGAGCCTTGTTACACGACAAGGAATTAACTTATAGTTATATTTGCCCTGCATCATCGCTAAAAGACGGCGATAGTGTAATGGGTTCGTACCGTGAAATATCACAAATCTTTATTGATTTGTTCAAAAAAATTGATATAGAATTAGAAATTTCAAGAAAACACTACACAAACACAGATGCAAACTATTGTATGATGATTGCAACTGGTGCAGATTTGTGTTACAAGGGCAAAAAGTTAATCGGTTCTGCACAATTCAGAAAAGACGGTTATATCCTTCAACACGGCTCAATTTTATTTGATTACGATAAAAAATTATTAGAAACTTTGTTCAAAGAAAAAGTGAACGAAAACTATATTACATGTATGAAAGAGATTAACCCTTACATAACAATCGTTGATTTACTACACTTATGGGATAACATGTAATGACATTTGAAGAAAAATACAAAGAAATAACAAATCTTGTAAAAGAAGATTTATACAAAATAGAAAACAATTTGACCGATTTTTATTGTGGTTCAGACGACTTGCAAGAAAATCTTTTAAACATCATTAAAGCACCGTCAAAACGCATTAGACCAGTGCTTGCGATACTTTATTTAAAAATGTATGGAGTTGAAATAACTCCTCAACACGTTGATATTCAATCTGCGGTGGAATTAATTCACAATGCAACATTGATTCACGACGATGTTATCGATAAATCTCCAAAAAGAAGAAATCAAGCAACTTTGAACGAAAAATTTGATAACAGTTTGGCGGTTGTTACCGGCGATTTCTTGCTTTCAATTGCAATTCAAAAATTGCTATCAATAAAATCTTTCAATTGCCTAAACTTCTTTAATATCGCAATAAAAAGAATGTGTTTAGGCGAAATTAACCAATATTTTAACAGATTTAAAATAACAGATTTTGACGAATACATCGAAAAATGCAAATATAAAACTGCCGAATTATTTATGGCATCATTAACTAGTTCTGCTGAAGTTGCGGACTTGGATATTAATTCAGCAAAGGATTTTGCAAAAAGATTTGGTATCGCATTCCAAATCAGAGATGACTTGATGAACTTAACCGAAACAAATTCAGACAAACCAAGCAAAAATGATATCGAGAACGGAATTTACACAGCACCGGTAATTTTTGCAAAAGGAACAGATAATATCGAATACGGCATTGAAAAAACTGTCGAATTGTTAGATAATTATTTTAGTCGTGTAAAGAAATGCTTGAATAAAGCACCTGACAACGAATACAAGGAAGCAATTATAAAATTAATAGATTTACTAAATTATGCAAATAAATAAAGAATTTTACGAAAAAAAAATAAAACCGGCACTAAAAGAAACCGTTGAAACAGCCATTTTTGTAACAGTAATGGTCATTATCATAAAATTCTTTATCGGCGAAATTCGTTGGATTCCGTCAGCCTCAATGAACCCAACACTTATTGAGGGCGATAGAATTGTCGTAGAAAGAGTTTCAAGATTTTACAGAGAACCTCAAAGAGGCGACGTAATAGTATTTTACCCACCAATGGTAAAACTTGAAGCAACCCCAATCAAAGTTTTCAAACGTTTAACAGGATTTTTCTGTTCAGATATTGCGTTTATCAAACGTATTGTCGGAATGCCTGGGGACAAAATTGAAATCAAAAAAGCAAAAGAGGACGGTGCTTTTACCGTTTACATCAACGATAAACCTCTTAACGAACCTTATATCAAGAGCAAATATGATTACAACGATTGCACTTATGAAATGCACTGCGGCCCTATGATTGTGCCTGAGGGCGAATATTTTATGATGGGCGACAACAGAGGAAACTCTCAAGACAGCCGTTATTGGGGATTTTTACCAAAAGAAAGAATTATAGGCAGAGCCATCACAATTATTTGGCCGTTAACAAGAATAAACAATTTGTAAACATGCTCAAACATAGATTAGAGCATGCTTTTAGCGGTTCACAAATTCAAATCATGGCAAATATTTTAATCTTTGTTAAGAAATTGTCATGGGATAAAAAATGCTGTATCATATTGCTATGAAAAGTGGATTGATAGTTGTCGTAGATGACGAACAAATGGTAACGTCAGCATTTAAAACTCTTTTAAAATTAGAAGGGTTCACTAATTGTGTGGCGTTCAACAACCCAGTAGAGGCGATTGAATTTTTGGAGAAAAACAAGCCTGATATTATCATTTCTGATTTTATTATGCCAGAAATGAACGGCTTGGAATTTTTATCTGCAACGAAAAAACTTTACCCTGATGTAAGTAAAATTTTACTTACAGGCTATGCAGACAAGGAAAATGCTATTCGTGCAATCAACGAAATCGGATTGTACAAATACATTGAAAAACCATGGGACAATGACGATTTAATTATCACAATTCAAAATGGTATTGAAAGAAGTAATTTGCTAGACAAATTACACGAAAAAATCGACGAACTTGAAGCCGCAAAAAAAGAACTTGAAAAATATTCGCACAATCTTGAAGAACTAGTTGCTGAAAAGACTGCGGATTTAATTCAAGCCCACTCAAAACTAAAAGGAATAATTACTTACTGTGCTGACGGTATCATTATTACTGACAAAGACGGCAATATTGAACAAGTAAACCCAGCAACAGAAAACTTCTCGGGCTTGAGTGAATCTCACTTGCTTTCAACAAACTTGTCAAGCATTCTTGTTGGAGGAAACATTAAAGAAGTCCTTGAAGAATGCGTTGAAAACGGCGAAGCAGTTCTAAGAGATTGTAGTATTATTAACACATTGAGCGAAAAACAAGTTCCTGTGGAAGTAAGTTTCGCTTTGATTGCAACAGAAGACGATGATTCTCCTCAACAAAAATTTGTTGGAGTAATTCGTGATGTTAGTGTTCAAAAAGAAACAGACAGACTTAGAGATGACTTTATCGCAACTCTTACACACGACATGAGAACACCTCTAACCGCAGCAATTCAAACTCTAGACTTCTTCTTAGACGGAACTGTTGGCGATTTAAACGAACGTCAACACATGCTTTTATCAACAATGAAAACAAACAACGAGGGCTTGCTTGGACTTGTGAACAGTTTGCTTACAGTTTACAAATTTGATGCAGGAAAAGTTGAACTTGTAAAAACTAACTTCAATGTAAAAGAACTTATTATGCAACGTTACAACGAACTTAAACCACTTGCTGATAAGAAAAATATTGAGTTTAAAGTTGATTTTCAAGCAGATGATAATTTGTTGATAAATGCCGATAGACAAGAACTTGGCAGAGTAATCGCAAACTTGTGTGGAAATGCTGTAAATTACACAAATCCAAACGGCAAAATTGAAGTTATGGTAAAAGAACAAGGTGGCGACTTCTTATTCTCTGTTTCTGACACAGGAAACGGAATTCCAAAAGAAGATATCCCACACTTATTCAAAAGATTTTCGCAAGGCACAAGCAGAAAACGTTCTACAGGAACAGGTTTAGGCTTATACCTATCAAGACAAATTGTTGAAGCACACGGCGGAAAAATTTGGTTAGAAAGCAAAATTAACAAAGGTAGCGAATTTTCATTTATATTAACAGATGTTGTTAGAACTCCGGAAAAAGAAAGGCTTACAGTATAATGTCTAACGTAAAAGTACTTATAGTTGAAGATCACTTAATGGTAAGAATGGGACTTTCGCTAGTTTTGGAAAAAATTGGGGATATCGACCTAATTGGTGAAGCAGAAAACGGACTTGAGGGTGTAACAAAAGCCCAAAAACTTTTGCCTGACGTAGTTTTAATGGATATCGGCTTGCCTGAAATTGACGGAATTGAAGCAACAAAAAGAATTAAAGAAACAAATCCTGAAATAAAAATTTTAATGTTTACTTCTCGTGATAGCGAAGATGATGTGCTTGCAGCATTTGAGGCAGGTGCAAACGGCTACATTATGAAAGGTGCAAACGCAGAACAAACAGAACGAGCAATCAAATCTGTTTCTGAGGGTACTGGTTGGTTAGACCCACAAATCGCAAGAATTGTACTTTCTAACATTCAACATTCAAACAAACAAACTCAAACAACAGCATCTAATGGTGAAATTAATTACCAAGATGGAAAAAATATTTACGGCTTAACAACAACAGAAATGGATATTCTTTCATTACTTGTTGAGGGACTTTCAAACCCTGAAATCGCAGAAAGACGTGTTATCACTAAATCTACAGCAAAAGCACACGTACATAACATTCTGCAAAAACTTTGTGTTGCATCACGTTCACAAGCAACAAGAAAAGCACTTGTTGAAGGACTTGTTTAAAATGTTACGTAAATCGGCAGTTTACTTATTAATACTACAATTCATTGTGGTAAACCTTTGTTATGCAACCCCACTTTCTGATGAATGGGATTACAGAAGCAAAGTTAAACAACAAGAAGCAGAAGATCGCTATAAAAAGAAATTAATGCCTGAATCGGGCTATATGACTGTAGAAGAATATGAAAAAAAATCTGCTGCAAAAGATAAATCTCAAGGCGATGACGATTACATAAAAAAAGTTGAGGATAGCAAAATGAAATACGTTCCTCAACCAAAATACAAACTTGTCCGTTACAATGTTCCTGCAGGAAGTGTTGAATTAAAAATCGATAGAAAAGCAAGACACGACAGACAAGAACTTTTGACTGGTTTAATCGCACCAAACGCAACATTTATGGTTGTTCCAGTCGTTACTTATTATGCAAAAAAACACGCAACCGACGGCGATGTCTACGTAATTCCACTACGTGACGGAATGCCTGACGTTGAAAAGGTTAGAAAAGCGAATTATGCAGCAAGAGAGCCAAAACCAATCTTCACTACAGATAGAACTCTTATCGAATGGGGTGTATTCAAAACCTTTACACCAGTTGACTTTTCACCAGATTTAACAAAAGTTATTGCAAAAGAAAAAATCGGTAGTGCTGAAGATGGTATTTGGAAAACTAACCTTTGGGTATACGATTTCACAACAAAACAAGCACGAGAAATTCCGGAAATAAGAGAAGCAATTCGCTATTACTGGAGAACAACCAAGAACCTTGACATGAAAGATATTCGTTGGGATATTTATCCATTAGGTTTTGATACTCGTGATGCAAATAGAATCATTGTTTCTGCCTATGCTTACACTGGAAATCCGCCAAGAAGCCTTGGGACTTGGAGCGTGGACACACAAGGCAAACAAGTTAGAATGGAATCTTTGACAGACGAAAACGTTATGGTACACGCAATCGGCTTAAAAATCGTTCAAGACGGAGTTGAAGATCCTGTAAGTGTTGAAGCAGAGGCTGACCTTGCAGAAAAATACGAAAAACAAGCGGCAAAAGACAAGAAAAAAGAAGAAAAAGAAAAACAAAAACAATTAAAAAAAGAATACAAAGAAGAAGTTAAAGAAATCAAAAAAGGTTATAAAGAACTAAAAAAAGAAGACACTTCTGATATGTCGAGAAAACAAAAAGTTCAAAGAAATCTTCCATTCACAACAAAGGGTGGAAAACTTACTGGTATCGACGGTTTACACGAATAATTCGACTTCTCGAGCAAGTTTGTATAAATCCGGAAAAACTTTTGAAAAAGTCTTAACAAGTTCCTCTTTTGCCTTGCGAGAAAGTTTTTTGATACGGCATTCTTCTTTCATCGCCTCAGATTTTGTTTCAAACATTTCCAAAAAAGCGATACCTTTTGGCTTGTTTGCTTTTGTATATTTTGCCCCAGAACCGTCAAAATGCTTTTTGTAACGGCGTTTTATATCGTCCGTATAACCGCAGTAATACGTATTATTTTCGGTCAAAAGTAAGTATGTATAAAACTTCTTCTCGTCCATAATCTTTATGTTATACTAAAACTATGATAAAAAACTCATTAAAATATACTAAAAATTATTATAATTTGTCAGAAAAAATCAAACTTGGACTTGAATTTCTTGAAAATCATGACCTAAAATCAATGGAGAACGGCAAGTACGAAATCCTTAGTGATGACGTGTTCATTAACGTTCAAGAATATAACTCAAAACCAGAACAAGACGGCAAATGGGAAGCCCACAGAAAATACATTGATATTCAAGTTTTAATAAAAGGCTCTGAAAAAATTGGTGTTGGCGAAATCCAAGACTTCACAACAACAGAAGCCTACGATGAAGAAAGAGATGTCGAGTTTTTAACAACGAACGCACCTCAACAATTCATCACAATGAGAGAAAATGATTACATTATTCTTTACCCTTATGATGTACACATGCCTCAAATCAGCATAGATAAACCATCTGCCGTAAAAAAAGCAGTTGTAAAAGTTTCTTTATAAATTCGCATAAAAAAACACCAGATAAACTTAATCGGTACACAAGAATTTTAAAGAGCCTATCTGATGCTTTTTACGCATAAAGCGTATCAAATCTATTTTATTTTTTAATATATAAAAACCATAAAGGATTGTTTTAGAAAAAGTGCCGTAAAACGGCAAAACGTAACATTAGAATAAAGGTAGGGTATGTAAGTAAAAAAGATATATACTATATACTTACCCTATTGCGATAAAATGATAACATGCTTTTAAAAAGTTTTTACAAACGTTAACTATTCAACGATTTTTCCGTCAAACAAGTCCTTAACCATTCTTGCTTGGTCAGACAAAACATCCATTTTTGAAGCAGGTTTAACTTCTGTAACCTCAACAACTTCAACCATTTCAGGGTTATCAGTTGGTTTAAAAACATCTTTTGTAACCTCAACCATTTTCACTTCTTCTTTTTTTTCTTGAGCAGGTTGTGGAGTTACCGGAGTTGATGGTTTTGCTTGAGGTTCGGCTTTTGGTTGTGGTCTTACAACCTCGCTAGACTTTTTTTCAGGTTCATGTCCCTTTTGCAAATTTACAGATACGTTAACTTCAACGTCAGTCGCTTGTGGCAAACGGATTATAACGTTTGAATTCTTTTGCCCAAACAAAGTATCTACGGCGTCAATTAAAGTTTGTTTTTTAGAAGATTCGTTTAACTGCTTAATAAAACTTTCCGATTTCATTGTGATAACAACACTTTCAGGTGTTATTTCAACAGGTTTTGCCAGTTGTAGCAACAATTGTTTTGTCGGAACACTTGCAATATTTTCGATAAGACCTCGCCATAATTCAGCCAAATCGTTAACTTTAACCTCTGAAGAACTCATTGGCATTGGAGAGAAATCATCCTCTTGAGATTGTTGTGCAGTAGCCTCTTGAACTTGTTGAGTTGGCTGAACTTGAGGAGTTTCAACAACTTTTTCATCAGGTTTTTCTGTTGATTTTTCTTCAACAGATTCAACTTTAACTGTTTGACTTACTGTTTCAGAAAGTTTTGAAATAGGTGGCATTGCTTGTGGTGAAACAACTCCGGCAGGTTTCATAACAGGTTTATGAACAGGCAATGGCGGAGTTTTGTAGTTTGGAACAGAAGATGAAGAACCTTCGGAAGTTTCCAATTTCAACAAGCGATTTTGCAAATCCACAAGTTTTGTATTTTCAGCCAAATTAGCCAAATCAATCATCGCAACTTCAAGCCAAGTGTGTTGATTTGTTGCTGTACGCAATTCGTTTATGTAGTAAGAAGTTCGTTCAATCAAAAATACAATTTGATGAGTTTCAAGCGAATTTGCTTGTTGTTTCAAAACCTCTAATTGTGCTTCTGTAGTTTGTGTCAAATCCAAGACTACATTTGATTTGCAGTTTTTTACAATCAATAAATTTTTAAAATAATCTAGCAAATTCAAAAGAATTTGCGATGGTTCGTTTCCTGAATTATAAATTTCTTCCAAAACCTCAATCGCATCATTTGGATTTGAGTTGATAATGCAGTCAGACAAACGATTTAGAACGTCAAAAGACAAACGACCTAACAAAGAATTTATACCCTCTGTTGTGATTGCTTTATCTGTATCTAAAACGCTCAATTGGTCTAATAATGCCAAACTATCACGCATTCCGCCTGCGGCATTTTTTGCAATAGTCATAATTGCATCATCTTCAATATTAATTTTTTCTAACTCTGCGATATGCTTCAAATGTTTTGCGATATCGTCAGTTGTAATACGTTTGAAGTCAAATCTTTGACAACGGCTTTTGATAGTATCCAAAACCTTGTGAACTTCTGTTGTTGCAAGGATAAATACAACATTTTCAGGCGGTTCTTCTAGGGTTTTCAAAAGTGCGTTAAACGCTTGCACTGTCAACATGTGAACTTCGTCAATGATATAAATTTTATATTTTCCATTAACAGGTGCATATTGGATTTTTTCCAAAATGTTTTGAGCATCGTTTACAGAACGATTACTTGCAGCATCGATTTCAATAACATCGATTGGAGTTGAATTTGCGATATCAAGACAACTTGCACATTTTCCACAAGGCTTAACAGTTGGACCATTCACACAATTCAATGATTTTGCAAGAATTCTCGCAGTAGAAGTTTTACCAGTACCTCTTGGACCTGTAAACAAGTATGCGTGAGAAATTTTATTTAGGCTAATTGCGTTTGTAAGAGCCTTTTTAACGTGCTCTTGACCGACAACTTCCTCTAAAATTTGAGGTCTATATTTTCTGTATAATGGAACATATTTTTCATTCATGTTATTATTATAACCTAATCAAAAAGGATTGAAAAGTATATGAATTTAATTAAACCCCAAAAGTTAAAATTAAATGACAAAATCGGAATAATCGCACCTGCAGGTTGCGTTGATAGTGAAGAACCTGCACTTTTTGCAAAAAAATATTTTGAAAACCTTGGATACAAAATTGTTTTTGGCAAGAATATTTTCAATAAAAACCGCTACCTTGCCGGCACAGACGAGGAAAAATTAGAAGATTTACACAACTTTTTTGCTGACTCTGAAATCAAAGCAATATTCTGCCTTAGAGGTGGTTACGGTGCAATAAGATTACTCAACAAAATTGATTACAACCTGATAAAAAATAATCCAAAGATTTTTGCAGGATATTCAGATATAACAGCACTTTGTACAATGTTTTTGAAACGTGCAGGGCTTGTAACCTACCACGCACCAATGTTTCAAAGTGATTTTGGGATAAAAGATATCTCAAATTTCACACTTACAAACTTTTTAGACGTTATTACTACTGAAAAAGTTTGCCAATACAATGCGACAAAAACTTATAAAACAGGAAACGCAAGCGGTATAACCTTTGGTGGCAATTTGTCGACACTTGTTTCGCTTTGCGGAATAGATTTTATTCCAGATGAAGATTTTATTTTCCTTGCAGAAGATTTGAACGAACCAGTTTATAAAATCGACAAGATGTTTCATCAATTGTTGAATATTGAAAAATTCAAAAAGAACATAAAAGGCTTGATTTTAGGCGGTTTTACTGGCATTGATAACAACGAATGGTTAGAAGATTTATTCAAAGAAATCGCAAAAGAATTAAATGTTCCAACTCTTGGCGGATTTAAAATTTCGCATAGCAAAGACAAATTAACCATTCCGATAGGTGCAAAAGCAACTATTGACGAAGATATTTTCAGAATTTTATAATAAAAAAGGAATTGCAAAATTGCAATTCCTTTTTTGTTTTGTATTTGTTTAAACTTGATTAGTCGCAAGATACATTTGATGCGAAATCAAGAGTTTTGTTTGTATTTGAAATACATTTACCTTCAGCATTTGCTTTTTTGTAGTCAACGTTACCGTTGTTTACAATCCAAGCAGTACAAGATTGAGAATCTGAAGTTACGTTAGCACCAGTTTTTGTACAGTTGTCAATATATTTGAATGTTGTATCACCGTCAAAACCAACTGGGTAGAAACCGTGTCTTGTAATGTAGAATTCAAACAAGTCAGTACCGTGTTTGTGTTTACCTTTACTAGGACCGTCGATATCAACAAGAGCAATACCGCAAACTTGTTTCAAATCTGATGGAGCCATTGCGTTGTTTGAAGTAACGTCTTGAGTACAAGTTGCGTTATCAACTAAGATACCAACTGAAAAACCGCTAGCCATCAAGAATTTATAAACATCTGCACTTGAGTGAATGTTTTCTTTCTTTTCACCTTTTGTGTTGTAGTAATTTGATGATGCAGAGAAACAATTACCAGAGTTTTGAACTTTACAGTTTTTAGTTAATTTCATAGATGAAATTAATCTATCACCAACTGTATTTGTATCAAATGAAGACCATTCGTTTGTTTCACCGTATTCAGCAATCATACGACCAAACGCATCTTCTAAGTTTGAATGTGCTTTTCTTACTTTTGCAACGATATCTTTATTATTTGTACTGTTTGTCAATGACGGAATTGTCAATGTAGCAACAATACCAATAACACCCATTACAATAAGAGTTTCTGCAAGTGTAAATGCTACTGTTTTCTTAAAATTCATATAAACCTCTTTCTTTTTGGAACATTATAACATTGCGATTTTTCATTGTCAACAAAATTGAACAACTAAAATCTGCTATTTTTCAAGTTTTCCGTCCCCATATACCATTAATGCAGAACAACCGAATTCATCTTTTAAAACTGTTTGTTTACATTCTCCATCTTTTCTAGGATATTTTGTATCAATATCCAATCCTGTAGGGATTATACCCTCTCTTGTAACATAGAATAAGAACAAATCTCGTCCGTAAACATCTTTGTTTTTAGCGGTGCGTGAAGAATCAATATCCATCAAGAATGTACCGCAAACTTCTCTCATATTTTTTGGTGCACTTTCATTTTTACTTGTAACGTCTACAGAACAAATTGGGTCTTCAATTTGAAATGCATAAGCAAAACCGTCAACAGTTACCATTTTAGAAACTTGTGATGAAGTGCAAACGTTTAAACTATCGTTACTACCTGCTTTATAAATTTTTGGGCAATCTGGGAAGCATTCGTTGCCTTTTTGTAAAGTGTTATCAATTCCGCAATCTTTTGCCAAATTTAAACTTTTACTGATTTTGTAAGAAAACGCATCAGCCCCCATAGAATCCCATTCATAAGTAGGTCCAAATTCAGTTAATGCTTGGTCATAAGCATTTGAAACAACAGAAAAACCCTTTTTAACTTTCACGATTTTTTCTCTGCCGGCAGTGTCTTGCGACAAAGTGATTGTTGTAAGAGATGCGATAACACCGATAATAAGCAAAGTTATAAGCACTTCTGCGGTTGTGAATGCGTTTCTATATTTTTTCATGAAAATTTCCCTTTTTTGCCTATTTTATCATTATTATTTATCTTGGTCAATAAAAAAGGAATATCAAAAATTTAATATTCCTTTTTTTATTATTCAATTTTTTAATTCATTAAATGC
>CAVFCO010000075.1:21540-23405 GCA_963620955.1 Alistipes senegalensis
TTTTCTTGTACCAAGAAAACGACTCAATTTCGATGCCATTGAACGTTGTTTTCAAACATTGTTTTTTTAAGTAAGATTCAAACTCATCTTTGTTAGACAATTTTTCTGTTTTTTCTTTGGCTTCTAATGATGTCATTTTAACTCCTTTTATTTAAACTACACACTTTGAATAAAGTGCGTAAAAAAATTATTTGCTAGTTTTGGGCAAAAACTTAACACTTGTTAACACATTGTAATCCACAAAAAGCGTTTTACCCACTCAGAAATCAATAATGCAATCACGCTGAACACAAAGTCGTACATAATTTTCATACCACTTTGAGCGATAATCCAGCCAATCAAAAGCGTGTTAGCCGTTTGACTAATCGCACCAATAAACAATGTATATAAAATTCCGATTAAATGTATTGTCAAAACCGCTACAAGAGAGGCTTGCAAAACATTTTTAAGAGAAAAACCGTTCTTCAAAATTGATGCAGAGAAAAATACTGCAGGAATATATGCCAAAATATAACCAAAATTATATTCAAAAACATAAGAAGGTCCACCACCCAAAGCAAATACAGGGTAGACAAAAAGCCCAATTCCGATATAGCATAAAACTGCAATAACCCCAAAAACTTTACCCAACAATCCCGCAATGAATAGGATTACAGGGATTTGAGGAATATATCTGTAATATTTAAAGAAGTGATGTTTTACATCAACACTATCACTTGAAAGATAAGTCATAAAATCTGCAGGGATTATGAAATGCGTAAACGAAAACTGAGTAAACGTTGCAATAATCAAAAGAAAAACGCACAAACAAGTTAATATAACTGTTCCCAAAGTCATTTTTGCCGGTTCACCGTTATATTTAAAAACGTTTTCTTTTTTAACTATTTCAGGTTTTTCTATTTTCATAAAATTGTAATCTTTTCGTTTAACTGTTCAAGATTTTGGTTATATTTTTCCTTAAATTTATCCCAAAAAATATTTTCTGTCCACATAATCAACGCATCTTCGTTGTTATTTTGATAATAACCTTTGCGAGTTCCAAGAGATTTGAATGCATATTTTTCGTACAACCCGATCGCAGGAGTGTTGCTAACTCTAACCTCTAGAGTTAAATATTTCACCATTTCCTTATAGCAGGCTTCAATTATGGCAACCAAAAGTGCTTCGCCTATGTGTTTACGTCTGTTTTCTGGAGCAATAGAGATATTTGTAACGTGTGCTTCATCAACAATCAACCAACTTCCGGCATAACCTAAAAGATTATTGTTTTCATCAAAAGCACAAAAATATCTTGCAAGTTGATTATTCAACTCCGAATAAAAAGAGTCCTTTGACCAGTGATGTTCACCATAAGACGCTTCTTCGATTTTTAAGATACCGTCAATATCATCTTTTGTCATCGGTAATATTTTTACAGAAAACTTTTCCATACTTATAATTTTACTCAAAAAATATTTTATGTAAAACCATTTTTAATGTTATAATTATTACATGGTAAACTATTCAAAACTTTTCGATACATTCAGAAATTTATACGCACTTCCTGCGTACAATTCTAGATATGGCAAGGCTTTAATGCCTTTGAGATATTTTTTTGAATTAACTTATCGTTGCAACTTGCAATGTCCATATTGCTATGTGGGTGAAGACCGCAACAAACAAGAACTTACGACTCAAGATTGGTTTAACATCATAGACCAAATCCCGTTTTATTCGCTTGTAACTCTTGTTGGCGGAGAACCTCTTATCCGCAAGGATTTTATAGATATTTTAGAATATGCTTGCAAAAAAACTCTTGGAAAAGTTAACGTAGTTTCAAACGGAATTTTAATCAACGACGAAATAATAGATGCGTTTATTCGTAC
>CAVFCO010000075.1:23415-30415 GCA_963620955.1 Alistipes senegalensis
TACAAAAATGGTTCTTTTGTCAGTTTCTCTTGACGGATACGGCGAAAATCACGACAAAAACAGAAATCAAGCGGGAATTTTTGACAAAATTATGCAAAATCTTGATAACTTAAATTCTCGCAAAAAACGTCCTATGGTGGATATCAAGACAATTGTTTTAGAAAACAATCTTGAGGATTTGCCAAAATTATACAAACTTTGCTCTGATATGAATTTCGAGTTTTTATCTATTTCATTTTTGAGAAACAATAACTTGAAACAAAATTCAAAACTTTTTGATTGCTTCATGCCGGAATTCAACGAAAATTACCCAATTCAAAAATACTTTGATATGGAGCATTTCAAGGAAGTATATAGAGAAATTGAGAGTATGAAGAAAAAGTCTAAAACATTGATTAGATTTTCTCCAAAATTTGAAAACGCAAAAAATCCTTTAGAAAGTATTGAAAAATTCTTCAATACACCAAAAGACATGCCAGTAAGCGAGATTTACAAACCTTGTAAATTCCCATTTTCTAATACATTCATAACCCCTGAGGGCAATGTTTACCCTTGTTTGTCAGAAAAAATAGGCAATGTAAAAGAAAATTCTATAAAAGAAATTTTCAACAAGCCAAACTACTGTTGCTTTAGAAAAAATTTGAAAGTTTCAAAGGTTTTCGGAGCATGCCAGATGTGTTGCGAGTTAGAAGTTAAATAATTTCAAATTACCAAACTTTTGGAATAAATTTGTATTTAACTTTTTTGCAATATGTTCTGTAATCAGGGTCTTTATATAAGTGTCTTTCTTCTGTGATTGCTCTCATATAATAGATGAAAATCCAAGCAGTTACACCTAAAATGTAGAAAATCAATCCTGTCCATTGTGCGTTTTGAATAAATACTTTTATTGCAACAATAGAACCAATAAGCCACATTAAAATTTTTGCAGAATAAGCAGGGTGTCTTACAACACTATAAGGGAAACAAGTAACAGTACCACGGTTTGTTAAGTTACTTGCTCTAGTAAGCAATGCAACTGAGGCTGATGCGTAAAGAGCAACAGAAAGAAATGCTATCGCCATCATCACCCAAACTGACCAGTTCATTGGGTCGGCACAAATTCCATTAAAGTTAGACTCGCTGTGTTCCCAAGGAATAAGGTTTGCTGTTACTGATGAAAAGTTTGGATAACAACACAAACAGAAGAACAAACCTAATGCTGTACTTTCCACTGTTCTGATACGGTTTTTCAAGAAAGTTAATTCTGTTAAATAACCGAAAGCAAAAATAACTGTATCTATAAAATATAAAAATGAAAGTCCCGCTAAGAAAACTAACGTTCTATATTTCAATAATAATGCTGGAAGATTAAAGATTTGCTCAACAGTATAAGTTTTTAAGACTACTTTATTCAAATTTACAACCTTCATAATATTTCCATAAACATTTCCGAAATGAGTGAAAGACCAAACTAACAATTGAGGTCCAAAATAGAATTTAATAAAATATAAAATTAAAGATTGTTGTTGTTTGTATGACGGTTTTAACCATTGAATAAATTCTACAGAATTTGCATCTTTTTTCAAGCCTTCTCTTTTTACAAGTTTTAATAAGTAGTTAATAACTTCCACACTGTGAGAAGCATATACGGTTTTTGGTTTAAAAATCCATAAACAAATCGGAGCAATAATTAAATATGCAAAGAATAGCCATACAGTGCTTTCTTTTATGTAAGGGTGTCCGTTAAAAACATCTACATAAAATGGATTGAATAAAAAAATCATAAGTGCAACTGCATAAACAAATGCAGAAGAAACGTAATGCTTGAATAACAACTCTTTTGACGGAGTTGGAAGATTTTCGTCTACATAAGAAATGTTATAATTTTTATTGAAGTAATCTTTTGCTTCTTGCTCGCTCATTTTTTCGTAATCAATATCACACATAACCCTTATCCTTACTTAATTTTTACCCATTATAACACAAAAATAAAAAGTAAACTTTGTCCGTAAATTTACGGACGTAAATTTACTTAAGTAAAATCCCGTACGTAAATTTTCGTAAGTAAAAACACGGATTTATTTGCGAAAAAAAAGTTATATAATGTGTACATAAAATTTGAATAAGGCTCACGCCCTCGCTGGCAAAGTTGTTTTTCAAATTAGTACGGGAGAATTGTGTCTATAATCAATGGAGAGGTCTATGGGATATATTCAATGTTGCAGTGCGTTGCACAAATGCAGAACTTTTTTATTCAAAACGGATAACAATTTCATATTTAAACAAGTTGATTACCTTGAAAAGTGTCCAATATGCGGACATACGGTTTTACAACTTACAAAAATTGACAACCAAAACAAAATTTTGGTCTACAGAATTAAAAATAAAAAAGCAAAAACATTTTTGGAAAAATATTCAAAAGATTTTCTTGAAGAAAAATTTAACTCCTCAAACAAATACATAAGATACCATGGTAAATTTTACCTAAATTACAATGAATACGGCAAAATCAAGAAATGTTATTCCAACCTCAGCACAATGAAATTGGGTTTATTTGATAATTCAATTTAAACAAATTTTTTAAAAGAATATATATGAAAATTTTAAAAATTTACCATGTAGCATGAAAGTAATACTAATTTGAGGAAATATAAATGGCATTAACTGAAAGAGAAACGCAAATTATTAAATTACTATGCTTAGGGTATGCTTGCAAAGATATCTCCCAAAAAATGAACATTTCTGCAAGAACTGTTGAAACTTATATTGAACGTCTTATGTACAAATTACAAGCAAGAAATCGCTTAGCATTAGTTGCAACTTACATTAGAAAATACGAAAAATAAAAAGGAAAAAAGATGAAAAGAATCGTTATTCACTGGACAGCCGGAGCGACTGTTCCTAATTCGCACGAAAAAAATTGCTATCACTACCTAGTTGACGGCTACGGAAAAATCTACAATGGAAAATTTAAACCTATCGCAAATGAAGTTTGTAAAAGTGGAATGTATGCACCACACACAGGCGGTGGAAATACAGGCTCTATCGGAATTGCAATCTGCGGAATGCTTGGTTATAAAACAAAAAATTCAATAGGAAATTACCCAATCACGAAAATTCAATTTGAATCAGCAATGCAACTTTGTGCAAAAGTTGCAAAAGAATACAATATTCCAATCACAAAAACAACTGTTTTGACTCACTACGAATTTGGAAAAGCACACCCCAACACAACGAGTGCTGGTAAAATCGACATTGTTTTTATCCCGCCATATTCTTGGGTTGAGCAAAAAGACGTAGGAGATTTCATTCGTACAAAAATCAAATGGTACTTACAACGAATATAGGGAGAATAAAATGGAGAATTTTTATTTTAATCTGTCAGGCGGAATAAACCAAAATTCGACCAAAACAGAACTTGGAATGGATACAAAAAACATTTACTGGTCAGATGCGGAAAATGTTGAGATTTACCAGTCAAAAGGAATAATCCGACAAAAAGGTAATGTTTTAATAGAACAAATCCCTGACGGCGAAGAAATTATTGGGCTTCACGAAATGAAGCACGGCTCAAAGCACCAACTAATTATCGCAACCGTTTCAGGAAAACTTTATATAAGCAGTAACGGAACACTTAAACTGCTCGATAAACAACTTAATTCAGACAAAATTTCATTTACAAATTTTCTGAACGGAACAATCGTTTCCGGAAACAAAGATGAAATGTTTTTTATCAAAAATAACGATAATTTTGAGATTGTAGACTGTAACCTCAAAAAATCCGACGAAACACCTGTTTATTCTGAGATTGTAACAGTCTACAAAGGTCGAATTTGGGTTGCAGAGGGTTCGACAATTTATTTTTCAGCCCTTGGAAGTTATCAAGATTTTACAACCGAAAACGATGCGGGCTACATTAGTGATTTTTACACAGATACAGACGAAATCTTAGCCCTAAAAACCTACAAAGATTATCTTGCAATTTACAAAGAAAATTCAACCTATCTTTTGAGCGGTTCAACACCTGAAGACTTCGCCATTATACCTTTTGCGGACAAAGGAGCATATTCACAAAAAAGTATCGTTTCAGTAAACAACAAGCAATACTTTTTCACCACAGGAATTTACACTCTCGAAGTTGGGGAATTAAATCAAATACTGCTGGGAAGTGAAATTACACACACGATAAAAGAAGAATTCGACAAATTTGACTCAAGCAGAAAAAACGAAGTTTTTGCATTGAATTGCGAAGAAAAAAATCAAATTTGGTACTTCATTCCATACAAAAGCGACCAATATTTTCACACAATTTGGATAAACGATATCGTCAATAAGGCGTGGTATAAAAGAGTTTTACCGCAAGATATCACAACCGCCTGCGTGTTTGAGAAAAAAATTCTAACCGCAGATAAAGACGGAAAAATTTATCAAGAAAATATCAACAACACTTTTAACGGAGAACCAATCCAATTCCTTTGGAAATCTCCGTTTTTAAGTCTTGGAAATCCAACTGTTAGAAAAACTATCGACGAATTTTACTTCGTGCTTGATGAATCACACGAAAACAACTTCAACTACTCAATTTTCAAGAATTACGATAGCGAAAACCAAGACGACAAAGATTCAATATATTCGTCAAATATACAAAATTTAATCTGGAGCAAGGAGAATTCAATTGTTGAATTGAACGATACATGGCCTGATGAAAACGATGAAGCGATTTGGGCATTGGACGTTGAAAGTATGTACAAAGCAGAAATTTCAGAAGCAAATTATGCAATACAACTTTGCGTAGAAGGAAATAAACTCGAAAACAACTTAGCCATTATCGGACTTCAATTCAAAGAAATTTACTGCGAAGACTAAAAAACAAAGAAAGGAAAAACAAAAAATGACAGAAGCAAACGAAACAACAGCAACAGAAACAAATTCTTATTCAGCATTTATTCCACAAGTTTGGAGTCAAAAATTAAACACAATGCTTGAAAAAAATTGCGTAATGATGCAATGTGTAAATCGCAACTATGAGGGCGATATCAAAAATCAAGGTGATAAAGTAAAAATCATTACACCAGCAAACGTAACAATTTCAACTGTTGGTTCAGAAAACATTTCATATAGCGAATTGTCACCGTCTTCAATGGATTTGACCATTGACCAAAAGAAATATTTCGCATTCAAAATTAATGACGTTGCTCAAGCACAAGCAAATCAAGACATTATGACCGCTCACCTTGAAAGTGCAAAAAGAGCGATTGAAGAAGTTCAAGACTCATTTTTACTTGGAATGCACTCTGAAGTAGATGCAGAAAACACAGTCGGCACGGAAGAAAAAGCCATTACTTTAGATAAATCAAACATCTACTCGCACTTTGTAGAATTGGCGTTAAAACTTAAAAACGCAAACGCATTAACTGGGAATAAAACTCCTTGGGTCGTTATCAACCCAACAATCGAAGCATACTTATTGCAAAGTACCGAATTTGTTAACGCATATAACGTTGCTGATAAAACAATAAGAGAGGGTGCAATCGGTAGAATTGCAGGTATGGACGTATTTGTAAGCACAAATTTAACTGCAACTTCAGGTTTATTCTACGTTTTGGCAGGTACAAACGATGCAATTACATTTGCCTCACAACTTGCAAAAATCGAAAGTCTAAGAGATAAAGATTCTTTCGCAGACTTGGTTCGTGGTTTGTATTTATACGGTGCAAAAGCCGTTCAACCAAAAGCCCTGGCAAAAATGATTGTACAAGACCCGGCATCAGAAGTAACTCCAACAACTCCAGAAACACCAGTTCAAACTCCTGATGAAAATCCTGACGATTCAACAGGCGATTCTACAGATGAAACTCCTGATGATACACAAACTGAAACAGGAGATACTGAAAACGCTGACAACAACGAAACAGAAGAAAATCCATAATTTTGAATAATCAATCTTCATTTCATTATTTATCATAATGAACTACCCTGTACATTACCCCCGACGCAGACTTGCTCTGCGTCGATTTTTATGAGGAAAACAAAATGATATTAGATAAAATTAAAGAAACTATCACTGATTTAGCATATTCTGCAGTAAGTTATGCAGAAAACTCGCTTTCTACAAGTTCAGGTCAAGAGAAAAAACGATTGGCAATCACTTTTGTCGTCAATAAATTGGCAATTGCAACACCATTCAAACCTTTTGTCATCTTTATTTTGACAGATTTTATTGATAATGCAATCGAAAAAGCAGTTGAGTATATGAATGAAGTAAGAAACGAGGACTAAAATGCCAGAAGAATTAAAAGAAACAACATCTTCAGCCGAACAAGTTGAACAACATCAACCAGCAAAAAGTGAAGAAACTTCAAATATAAAAGCACAAATCGAAGAAAAACTTGATACAAAAATCGATAAAAATGACTCACGTCAAAAGTTGAGAAACAATTTAAAATCAGATTTGACAAATGTTCAAGCCCTTTTAAATTCAGGATTAATCAACCAACAACAAGGACAAAATTTATTGAATCATATTTTAAGGACGGCAATTGATAGTACAACACAACAGTTGGAAGAAAATCCTAAAACAACCTTTGACAAAGCCACTGCTTTTAAGGAATTTGAAAAAGAAAATCCTGAGTTTTTTGCAAGTGAAGGTCGTTCTGAAATAATAAAATATCTTCAAGCAGATGAAATTCAATTTGACAAAGATGAACTTTCTAAAATCGCAAAAATTGTTGAACAAGTTGAAAAATCAGCAATCGACAGATATTTAAAGAAAGTAGCACACGAAGAAAGTCTTGAAAAGTTTAACAACGAGGCAAAATCGAGATTACAAGCAAATGCTCAAAAATCGAAAAGCGACGGCAAAAACTTGCAACCCTTTACTCGTGAGCAAATCGGCAAAATGAGTAGTGCTGAATTTTTGAAATATGAAAGTCTTATCATGGAACAATTGAAAAAAGGACTTATCAAGTAGCACAAATTACCGGCGAAGCGTTCCGCTTCGCCGGTAATTATTTAAAAC
>CAVFCO010000075.1:30425-31253 GCA_963620955.1 Alistipes senegalensis
TCATAAACAAATGTCTTTGCGAACTTAATTACAAAAAAATTGGCAAATTTTCTGAACTAATAAAAAACGACCATCAAAAAATCAAAAACATTTTAAACATAATTAACGCAGAAATTTGTACCTTCGACAACTGGAATTTTCTACTAAGGAAGCAAATTATACAACTTCCCAAAAACACCACAGAAGTTGTAAACACTGTCAACGGCAAAATCAACACACTTTGTATTGACGGCAAAAAGTTGGAATACACACCTGATTTTGAAAACTTTATGCTAAATCGAAACACTATAAGTTCGCACTACAGTGTGCTAAACGACCTTTTGCTATTACCGAAATACGCACAGGACAAAACAATCGACATCATTTATTATTCAAACAATTTTGTAAAAAGTTCTGACGGAACAGAAAAATCAAGATTGGAAGAAGAAACAGATGAATCCTTAATTCCACAACCTTTTGTAGAACCGCTTTTAATCTACGGAACTTGTATGAAAATGAAAGCAAATCCACAATACGGCAAATTCTCGTACTGGTTGAACATGTACAAAGAAAACCTTGCAACAATGCGTTCTAAACTATGTACAGACGTTCAACAAGCACCAATCATAAAAATACAAAGAATTTAGACAAAAAAATAGGCTAAACCTAAGTCCTGCCTATTAATAAGATTTTACACTAGCCGAAATATAAATAGCATAATTATAGTAGCAAATTTAAAAATATTAGGCAAATATATTAAGAGTTGTTAACAAATGCAAAAAATTACAAACCAACAAAAAAAGTTCATAAGCGAATATTTAAAGCATCTTGACGGCGAAATTGCGTGTA
>CAVFCO010000075.1:31381-31800 GCA_963620955.1 Alistipes senegalensis
CGTGTAGAAACGCAGGTTACAAAGAGGAAAATCTTAAGCAAACTGTCGAAAAACTTCTCTCAAATGATGCTGTTATTCGAGAACTAAACCGACAATTGAATAACCAAATCAAAACACTTCGTATCCAAAAAGGTTACGTCGTAAAAAAATTACTGCAAATCGCAGAATTTTCGCTTGAAGAAGAAGATATTCTTGACAAAGAGGGAAACTTGACTGGCAAAAGAAAATTGAGAGATACCTCTGCTGCCCTAAAAGCCCTTGACAGCCTTTGCAAATACTTATTCAACAAAGACGATTCAAATTCTTCTTTAGAAGCAAAAATAATCACAATAAGCAACTTAAACGACAACAAAATTTAGAAATAAGGAGATAAAAATGAGAAAAAAACAATTAATAGAAGATGCCCTTTTGTCAGGCAA
>CAVFCO010000076.1:0-12538 GCA_963620955.1 Alistipes senegalensis
ATAATAATCTTTTTTAAACAAAAGTTTTGTTATGTTAATTCGTTGATGATTACCAATTGTTGGAAAAACTGAAATCATACCGTGCAAATCGTTTCCATCAACAAGAACGTAAGATTCTGATTTAAATTTCAAATTCAATGGCAACCAGTAATGAAACAAGTCACAAGAAGTATTCAAAAGCCTTTTTACAAATTGTTCGGCCTCATCATTTCCCAAAAAGGAAATCATATCCTTAACTTTATCTCTATCAAACGGTAATAATTTTCTTATAATTGCCATAACTAAATTATATCAATTTTTAATTATTAATCAAGATAACCTTCAGAAAATTTAGGGCAAAAATCACCGCACATGCAATAAAAACTGCACACTAACACCAAAATTATTAAATTTCTCAGTACATTTAGTGAGATTTTACAATTCGTTTGAAAAATTTGCTAAAAATTCCGTTTGGTTGTAAAAAATCTAATGTAATTTCAATGTCTTTAGCTTCTTGCCATAAGTGTTTGATAGCATTTGAAGTTTTTTTAGCTTCAAACAAATCGGCAGCCAACATTTTTTCTTTAAAACCATTTGATAACATGTGAATAATTCCAATTCTTGTGAACTCTACGAAGTTATCACAACATGGTAACATTTTAAATCCTCTAAATTGCGTATATTATGCAACTAAATCATTCAATTCTACAAAATATTTGATATATTGAGTGGTAAACAAGTTATTTAATTTACCAAACAATCTCAATTTATTCATTTTTAACAATTTGCCATCACCGCAAACAACTGTCAATGAATGGTTCTCAAAAGATTTTTCAACAATTGTTCCTGCGGTTGTAAATTCTGTATCATTTTCTAAAATTTCTAAATAATATGGGTTTGGAATAAAGAATTTACTTTTGTATGAAAAATAAGTTTTTGACCAAGGATAAAACCCTCTAATATGCGCAGAGATTTCTTCGGCAGATTTATTAAAATCTAACATAATATCATCACGTGTAATTTGAGGATAATATGTTGCTCTTTCTTCGCTTTGATCTACAGGAATTATAAAATCCTCAGCAAGACTGTTTAACAACTCTGTCACAGCCTGACGAGCCATTAAAACTGTTCGTTCTTTCAATTCTTTACCAGTGTCATTTGGCTTAATTTCAATTTGTTTTTGTAACAAAATAGCCCCCGCATCGTACTCTTCACTCATTAAATGGAAAGTTATACCAGTTGTTTTTTCTTGATGTCTTATTGTTTCCAAATAAGGATTTGGACCTCTATACTTTGGTAACATTGAAGGATGAACATTAATCATTGCTATCTTCGGTAATTGGATTGATTCCCTCTTTAATTTTTCACCCCAAGTACCAACTATAACTAAATCTGGATTTAGTTTTACAATTTCCTTTTTAAATTGTTCTGAATTCGCACTTTTTGATTTTAGTTCATGGACATCATAACTTTTTATATAACTATATTCCGTCGATGGCAAGATAAAATCTTTTATTTTTGTATAAATGTCTAACTTTTTTAGCTTCTCATAACGCATTACACCAACTATTTTGCAGTTTGCATCTTGAACTCCGGCAATCAGGTTGCCTAACATTTCACCATGACCTAATATAACTACTCTAAACATTCAATATCCTTTTTAATTTGACTTTTTAACTCTGTTAAAGATTGAAACTTCTTCTCATCTCTTATTTTTGTTAAAAAATTAACTTTAACGATTTGACCATAAATGTCTTCGTTAAAATCAATTATATGAACTTCTAACGTTTTTTGTGTATCATCAGTAACCGTTGGATTTGAACCATAATTTGCAATACCCATATATTTTTTGTCTAAAACTTCAATCTCAACAGCATAAACACCATCAGGGAGATTTAACATTTTGTCTGGCATTTTTAAATTTGCAGTCTTAAATCCAATCGTACGACCAATTTGTCTACCTTTTACAACTTCATTTTTTACATAAAACCTATATCCTAACATTGCATTTGCACGAGGAATATCTCCATTTGACAAAACTTTACGGATTTCGGAAGAACTTATTACGACATCATTCAATTTTATCGGACTAATTTCTTTAAATTCATATCCATATTCACTTTGCATCAATCTTAAATAATCAACACCACCTGAATTATTGTAACCAAAGTAATGGTTAAAACCAGTAACAATCATTTTTGGGCATAAATTATCGACTAGTTTTTTCAAATAATCAGAGGCTGTTTGTTTTGCCAAATCCTCCGTAAAATCTGACAAATATAGGCAATCAACACCTAATTTCTTAATTGCTTTAATTTTTTCTTCCAAAGTCATAATGTAATTTGGCTTTACATTATTTAAAGCAACATAAGGTGATTGACGAAATGTTACGACCGCAGATTTTATGTTATTCTTTTTGGCATAATCAACTGCAGACATAATTACAACCTTATGTCCTAAATGAATTCCATCAAAAAAACCTAATGCGATTGCTAAATTTTCTTCACTTTTTAGCTTATTTAAGATTTCCATAAAAACATTATATTATAAATTAATTCAAATATTGTCATGAAAAAATTTTTTTCATGTTAAAATTAGTTTAAGGAACAAACTCATGAGAATATTCGAGGTTAAAAATAACCTAGTAAAGATTTTTTATGAAACAAATGATAACTTATTTTTATCGGGTTTCGTAATGATTAAAGATAGCCGTGAATCCTATATTGGGCAAATCATGCATCTTGAATCAAGCAAACACGGTAATGTTGCTATTGCAAAAATTATTTTTAACGTTACTGAAGACGGAGTTATCACAACTTATTCTGGCACAATTCCTGCAATTAATAGTGCAATTTCAAATATAAACTCTATAGATTTTCTAAAACTTATACAAGGTCAAAACCCAATATTGATTGGTGAATTTATTGAAAATGACCTTTTAATTTCTCTTGATAAAAGCCTTTTAGAAAATAAACTCGTAATTTGTTCCGAAAATCAAGAGAATTCTGACTTGATGATTAAAACTTTGAATCGTCAAATCAAAAACTATGGCAAAAAGACTATCATTATTGACACAGACGGCGAAAGTATTTTTGATAAAAATGCACTTGTAATGTCTGAAAATTTCCGTTTGCCAATCAACAATCAAATTATCAATTTTATTTACGAAAACGGTCTTGAATACAAGAGTGCAAGAAGTAAAGCAATTATGCAAGAAACTTTTCTTGAGTTGAATTACTACCTTTCAAGCCTTGAAGAACCTTATATTCCAGTAAATAAATTTATTGATATTTTAGAAAAACAATATAACGAATCAAAATTACCAGAACTTGTTTTGCTTAAAAATGCTCTTGTAAAATTCAATGAGGGCGGTATTTTTGCAAGAAACATTATGGAATACAAAAACTTGTTCGATTCTTTATTGAACGAGCAAACAACTGTAATCAATATTTCTCTTGTAGATGAATCAATCCAAAGAGAAGTTATTTCGTATGTTTACAGCCTTATCCAAGAAATGTCTGAAGAATATTATGTATTCGTAAAACTTACAAATGGTAATTCTGATAAAAAACTTTTAAAACAAATATTCTCAACAAAAAATAAATATACAATTATAAATTGTTCCTATATATACAAATACCTCACAGAATTAAAGAAAATTTCAAAAGATTTAATTCTGTTTACACCGTTGATGCAACAGCAAGATTTTGCTAGTTACAACACATTCTTATCTGCTTTAGGTAGAACAGAATTTGTTGTTTACGGTCAATCGACACAATTTATGCCACTGATAGTAAAACTTTCAGAACGTGCGAAAATTATGAGTGTTGCTCCTCAAACAAGATTGACACCGGAAGATGCTCAACGAATGGTTCAAAAACAACTTAAAGAGCAACAACAACGATACGAAGCGGAAAAAATGCAAAAAGAAGCATACCAACAGCAACAACAGGCTTCTCAACAAATGCTTCAACAACAAATGTCGCAAATGGTTTATCCTCAATTGATGCCAATGCAACAACCTCAACTATTTTATCCGCAACAACCACCTGTGTATCCACAACCACAGATGTTTGCACCAAATCCGTATATGAATATGGCAAATCCTTACATGCAACAACCATACATACAAATGCCTCAACCATATATGCAACAACCGTATGCGACTCAACCAATGCCTCAAACAGGCATGGCTCAACCACAAACACCGGTACAACCTCAACAATCTCCAATGATGCAAAACGTTGAAACTCCAACTCAAAATGCTCAACCTCAAGCACCAAATGAAGTTGCACCACAAATTTTTAAATCAATTGAACCTCAAGAAATGCCTGTTGAAGAATCTTCTGTTCCAAGACAACAAAACGAAATTATTGACGTTGGCGAAATTGAAGAACAAAATCAACTTACAGAGGACGATTTAGATTTAATCCAAAATGTAGATATGTACGAAAATTCTTCTCCTGAAATAGTGGAAGAAGAAAATTTTGACGCAACTCCGCTAGATGAAACCGAAGATGATTCTTACTTAGATGAAATTCACCCCGATGAAGAAGAAGTTGAAGTTGCACAAGAAAATGATTATGTGATTGAGGAAGAAGAACCTCAAGACATGAAAACAAAATATAATATTACGGAAGAAAGTTTAAAAGAACCTGATACCGTTCCAGTTTATCCAGCAAAAACAGGCTCGAACACACATATAGAGTTTGAAAAAGGTGATTTGGTTGTCCATAAAGAATTTGGAAACGGACGAGTTGAAAAAATTATTAATTATGGAAACAAAAAACTCTGCTCGGTATATTTTGAGGGCGTAGGTCGAAGACTTTTAGATCCAACTCTTTCAGAGATACAGAAAGCAAATTAATATTCGAGTAAGACATGAAAAATATTGAGTCAAAAATTGAATATCCAAAGATTATAGCAAGGTTCTTAGAACTTTTAGTTTGGTTTTTAGTTTTTGCTTCAATTGTTACCGGTGTAGTGTTGTATAACTCTTATAGCCACAAACATTTTAATCGTTATCAAATCTTTTTCCAAGATGTTGACGGTATTATTGTCGGCTCACCTGTTAGAATGCTTGGAATACAGGTTGGGTACGTAAAACATATAAAATTCGTAAACGATATGGTTTACGTTGATTTTGTTATTAATCAAAAAGATGTTGAAATTCCAAAAGGCTCAAAAATAACTGTTGAATTTAGCGGACTTGGTGGTTCAAAATCATTAGAAATTTATCCACCAAATTATAAAATTTCAGACTTGTCTGCACCATTGTATATTCAACAACCACGTAGACTAGGGGCTGTTTTGAGCCTATTAAGTGCTATGCTTGAAAAAGTTGGGCAAATTACGTACAAATGTACATCTTTTGCAAATCAACTTGATACAAAAAATATAAACAAAAATTCTTTTAGCGGAAATGAAGAAGAATTTTTGACAACGACAGATAAATGGCTTGATAAAAGATTAGAAAAAAATAGAAAATGAGGTATGAATAATGAACAAAGATTTAGTAAGAATTATTGAAAACCCTGTAATTTTACAAAACCTACGTACAATGCGTGATAAAAACACTGATTGCCAAGGGGTTAGGATTGCAACAAGAAAAATCACAAGAGTTCTTTTGTACGAAGCAAGTAAAAACTTACCACTAGTAGAAAAAGAAGTTGAAACTCCAATTCAAACAACTACAGTGAAAACAATTGAAGATGACATCAATATCATTATTTCTCCAATTTTACGTGCTGGTTTGATTTTTACAGATGAAGCAATTGATATTTTGCCACAAGCATGCATAAGACATATCGGTATGTATAGAGATGAAAAAACTCTAAAACCTGTTTGGTACTACAATAAAGTTCCTATGGAAGCACCAAACCCAGAAAAATTCTACATTTATATCACAGACCCAATGCTTGCAACTGGTAATTCGTTGATTGAAGCGATTAGATTGTATGCTGATAAGAAAATTCCAATTTCTCACATCAAATGTATCTGTATTATGGCAGCACCAGAAGGTATCGAAAACATTCAAAGAGAATTCCCTGAAATTGAAATCATTACTGCAGCCGTAGACAAAGGTATCAACGAAAAAGGTTACATTGTCCCTGGTATGGGTGATGCTGGCGATAGAATTTTTAATACATAACAAAAATGTAATAATCGTGTAAATTTATACGATATTAGGTTATAATATTATTCATTAGGGAAGGATTAGGTTTGAAAAAGACTTTAAGGTTTCTTTTGACATTTCTAATATGCGGTTTTGTATTCGCAAATACAGCGAATGCAATTGTTGACGTGGACAAAAAACCTGAACAAGCAAATCAACAAAATTCTTCTGAACAACCAACTAAAAAACGTTTCTTGGAACGTGTAAAAGTCGATAAAAACAATTCTGCAGACCAAAAAACAAAAGACGAAATTACTTTAAAGACTAACGCTGTTGAAACTAATGCTGAAAAACCAACTGCAAAAGTTGCTATTCAAGACGGTTCAACTCTTCACCTTGAAGATTGTATTGATATTGCTTTAAAAAATAGCCCGACAATCAGAAAGTATCAAAATTTAGTTACAGTTGCAAACTCTTTGTTAGGTCAAACTAAATCAAATTATTTTCCGTCTTTAGGTCTAGGTACAGGTTATACCGGTAATTACTTAAACAATAAATCTAGTTCAAATTTCGATAATTCTTACGGCTTAAATGCTTCAATTAGCCAATTATTATTTAGTTTTGGTAAAGTCGAATCTCAAATTAAAAAGGCAAGATTGAACAAAATTGCTGCAGATTTTGATTTGACTAACGAAATAATTAAAACAATTTTTAATGTAAAAACAAATTATTATGCAGTTCTTGCAGCGACTGCAAATATTAAAGTTCAAGAGGCAAATATTCTTGTAAACGAACGTCAATATCAACAAACAAAAGCATATTTTGAAGAGGGTTTGAAATCAAAAATCGACCTTGTAAATTCAGAAGTTAACTTGAGTAATGCAAAATTGAATTACGTTTCTGCTCAAAATACTTATGATTTGGCGGTTGTTGCGTTGAATAATTCAATGTACATAGACGGAACTCCAAAATATTCAATTGCTAAAATTGAAAGTTTTAATTTTGATAACAAATATGCTCAAGTTCTTTTGAAAAATACAAATCAAAACGACGTAAAAGCCTTTGAAGCACCTGCACTTCCAGACGGTGCAGTTTATCAAACATCTGTTCAAAAAAGTGAATTGATTAACCAAACTTATAATTATTCAAAATTCCCTTATACATTAGAGGAATCAATTACTTTGGCAAAAACAAACAGACCGGATTTAAAATCGTATGTTGCTGCTCGTGATGCTTACAAAAAAGAATTAACATACCAAAAATTGCAATATTTACCGGATTTGAAAGCCACTGGTTCTTACGATTTTAATGCTTATAAAGACAATAATCTGACAAATAAATTCCAAATTAAAGGTTCACTTGATTTTCCAACAATCAATGTAATGAATATCAAATACAGTATTGATGAGGCAAAAGCAAGACTTGATATTGCAGATGCGGCGGTTGACCAATTGGAAAAAGATATTTACTTTAGTGTGCAAAAAGCATACGTAAATATGGTTCAATATGAAAAGAAACTTCCACTTACAGAGGTTGCCGTTAAACAAACTTTTGAAAACTTAGAACTTGCAATGGGTAGATACGAAGTAGGTTTGGGTAACTTCTTAGAAGTTCAAGACGCTATTGTAAACTACAATCAGGCTCAAGAAAATTATGTAAAATTGATTTTTGACTACAACGTTTCAGTTGCAAATTTAGAAAAAGAAATTGCAAAAATAGACAATAAATATAACGAAGAAAATAAAGCAGAAAACCAAAAGAAAACAAATAAAAAGGGTGCATAATGGATAAAAAGAAAATCGCAATAGTATCGATAATAGTATTACTTGTCATTGTCGTTGCAGTGAAAATACTTGCAGGCAAAACAAGTAAATATAAAACAGAAAAAGTAATTAATCACACTATTGAACAAGTTGTAGAGGCATCAGGCACAATTAACCCTGTAAACACTGTCAGTGTAGGTTCAACTGTATCAGGTTTGATGATGGAAGTTTACGTTGATTACAATACTCAAGTAAAAGCCGGTCAATTAATTGCATTAATGGATACAAGTTTGTTTGATGCAAACTGTGCAAAAGCAATGGGGACTTTAACAAGTGCAAAAGCCGATTATGCAAAGCAAAAAGCGATTACAGATAACAGTTTAAAAACTTATAACCGTTGCAAAAACCTTGTTGCTCGTAACTTCATGGCAAAAAGTGAATTAGATGCTGCACAAGCAGATTATCTTTCAAACAAGGCACTTTTAATGGCTGCTCAAGCGAAGATTACACAAGCACAAGCGGATTATGATTACAATGCTAGACAACGTTCATTTGCTTATATTCACTCTCCTGTAGACGGTGTAATTGTTACTCGTGCGGTAGACCCAGGGCAACCGGTTGCAGCAAGTTTCCAAGCACCTGAATTATTCACTGTAGCAAAAGATTTGAAAGAAATGCAAATTGAGGTGAATGTTTCTGAGGCAGATATCGGTAAAATTAAAGAGGGACAAGAAGCAGACTATACTCTTGACGGATATCCAAACGAAGTGTTCAAAGGTAAAGTTACACAAGTTAGAATTTCTCCAACAACCGTGTCAAACGTAGTTACTTACACTGTTGTAGTTGGTGTTGATAACGAAGATTTAAAACTTAAACCAGGTATGACAGCAAACGTATCAATCGTTACTCAAAAACAAGAAAATGTATTGTGCGTTCCGTCAATGGCTTTCAAATATGCACCTGTAACAAAGGGCGAAGTTAAAAGATATGAAAATCAAGGTGTTTGGGTTCTACAAGGTAGAAAACCTGTAAGAGTTGAGGTTGAAACTGGTGCGAGCGATGATACTTACACCGAAATTACAAAAGGTGATATACACGAAGGCGACAGAGTTATCGTAGATTCTGATAGTCGCAAATCAAAAGACTCTGATAAAAAGAATCCAAAACGACCAATGAGAATGTTTTAATGGCACTAATTGAAGTAAAAAATGTTATAAAAACTTATGCAACAGGCGAAGCCGCATTTAATGCTTTAAATGATGTTTCTTTAAGCATTGAAAAAGGTGAGTTTGTTGCAATTATGGGTTCTTCAGGTTCTGGAAAATCTACTTTTATGAATATGCTTGGAACTTTGGATAAACCAAATTCAGGCTCTTATCATCTTGACGGAATTGACGTATTAAATTTAGATAGCGATGCACTTTCAGAAATTAGAAATGTGAAATTAGGCTTTGTTTTTCAAGGATTTAACTTAATTTCAAGAACTTCTGCTATTGATAACGTTGAATTGCCTATGATTTACAAGGGAATTGACGAGGAAACAAGACATAGAAAAGCAAAAGAGGCTTTGAAAATTGTAGGTTTGGAACATCGTGAAAACCACATGCCAAACCAAATGTCAGGTGGTCAACAACAACGTGTTGCAATTGCAAGAGCGATTGTGAATGACGCACCGATTATTCTTGCCGACGAACCTACCGGTAACTTAGATACAAAAACAAGTATCGAGGTTATGAATTTCTTCTGTGAATTGAACGAAAAACACGGCAAAACAATAGTTTTAGTTACTCACGAACCTGATATCGCTGAATATTGCAAACGTGTAGTAAGATTTAAAGACGGAAACATTATCTCTGACGAGGTAAAAAGAAAATGATAGATTCAAAAACAATTTTAAAAATTGCAGTTAATTCTCTAAAAATTAATAAAATGCGTTCAGCACTAACAAGTTTGGGTATAATTATCGGTGTAAGTGCCGTAATTATTATGCTGGCGGTTGGTACAGGTGCAAGGGAAAAAATTGCAAAAGATATGGATTCAATGGGTAGCAACTTGTTGATGATTCGCTCTGCTTCTGCAAAATCAGGCGGTGTGCGTATGGGAATGGGTACTCGCCCAACTTTGACCTTGAAAGATGCTCAGGCAATTGAAAAGAAAGTTTCGGGTATTCTTGCAATAGCACCGTATTCAGCAGAATCAAAACAACTTACATTCGGTAATCAAAACTGGTCAACATCAGTTGGCGGAACAACCGCACCTTACTTGTTTATAAGAAATTACGAAATAGAGGACGGAAGAAATTTTGTTCCCGAAGATGTTCAAAATACGGCGAAAGTTGCTATTATCGGTCAAACCGTTGCAACAGAGTTGTTTGGCGACTTGAACCCAATTAATAAAACTATCCGTGTTGGTAATGTTCCTTTCAAGGTTATTGGATTATTAAAAACTAAAGGGCAATCAGGCATGGGGCATGACCAAGATGACTTGATTTTTATTCCAATAACAACTGCTCAGAAGAAAGTTTTTGGTACAAGTTTTCCTGGAACTATTAGTATGATTGCAATTAAGGCACAAGATGCTGAGGTTTTGAACCAAACTCAACAAGAAATCGAAGAACTTTTAATTCACCGTCATAATATTGGTAAAAACCAAGAAAACGACTTTGAAATAAGAAATTTAGCAGAAATGCAAGAAACAATAAAATCTTCTGCTATGGCAATGTCAGTTTTACTAGGTGCTATCGCACTTGTATCCTTGATTGTAGGTGGTATTGGTATTATGAATATTATGCTTGTATCTGTAACTGAAAGAACTAAAGAAATCGGTATCAGAATGGCTATTGGGGCTAAAGCGAGCGATATTCGTTTTCAATTCTTGATAGAATCAATTTTACTTTCAATTATCGGTGGGGTAATCGGAATTCTTGTTGGAATTATAGGCACAGGAATTGTGAGCCTAACAGGGGCAATGCCAGTATCTGTTTCAGCATTTTCAATTCTTTTATCACTAGGATTTTCAGCAATTGTAGGTGTTGGATTTGGCTATTATCCAGCATACAAAGCATCATTGCTAAACCCAATTGATGCTTTGAGATACGAATAATTATTTGTTTTCGATTGATTTAATCCACTCTTGATTGCTTAAGTACCAATCAATGGTTAATTTTATGCCTTCTTCAAAGGTTATAGATGGTTTCCAACCAAGTTCTGAGGTAATCTTATCGTTTGCGATTGCATAACGTCTGTCGTGTCCTAATCTGTCCTCTACGTATTCAATAGAGTCCTCATTTTTGCCCATTTCTTTTAGGATTAAATGAGTAATTTCAAGGTTAGTTTTTTCATTATGTCCGCCAATGTTGTATACTTCGCCGATTTTACCCTTGTGCAAAACTGTATCAATGGCTTCGCAGTGGTCGTAAACGTATAACCAATCACGAATATTCATTCCGTCGCCGTAAACAGGCACTTTTTCACCTTTTAAAAGTTTTGAAATAAAAAACGGAATAAGTTTTTCGGGATATTGGTAAGGTCCGTAATTGTTTGAACATCTTGTAATTAAAACTGGTAATTTGTAAGTTTCAAAATATGCTCTAACCATTAAGTCTGCACTTGCTTTTGAGGCTGAATATGGTGAATTTGGTTGAATTGGTGAGGTTTCGTAGAAGTAACCAGTTTTGTCTAAAGTACCATAAACTTCATCTGTTGAAACTTGCAAATAACGTTCTATTCCGATTTCTTTGCAGGCTTGCAATAAATTCAAAGTTCCTTGAACGTTTGTTTGTACAAAGATTTCAGGATTTTTGATTGAATTATCAACATGTGATTCTGCTGCAAAATTTACGACAAAATCGACGTCTTTTATGATTTTTATAACTAAATCTTTGTCGCAAATGTTTCCGTGAACAAATTCGTAATTTGGATTATCTTTTACATCATCAAGATTTGAAACGTTTCCGCAATAAGTCAATGCGTCAAGGTTTATGACTTTATAATCTGAATATTTTTTTAGAATATGTCTTATAAAGCAAGAGCCGATAAATCCAGCACCGCCGGTTACAAGTATTTTTTTCATTAGATTATTTCCTCAAAATTCAAATCTTTAAGTTTTGGTTGAATTTTGTCTTTTTCTGACAAAATTGGCTCAAAATCAATGCCCCAATCTATAGCGATATCTTCATCAGACCAAAGAACCCCTCTGTCTGAATTTGGTGCATATTCTCGACCTGTTTTGTATAAAATTTCTGCTTCGTCTGACAAAACAACAAATCCGTGTGCAAAACCCTCTGGAATAAACAACATTTGCTTGTTTTCTTCTGATAGTTCAACTTTTACATATTGACCGAAAGTTTTTGAAGTTTTTCTTAAATCAACGGCAACATCGTAAATTTTACCTTTTACGCATCTGACAAGTTTTGCTTGTGCGTACGGTTTTGCTTGATAATGCAAACCTCTAAGTACACCACGAGAGGATTTTGAATGATTGTCTTGTACAAAATCTATATCAATACCATTTTTAAAAAACTCAGATTTTTTATATGTTTCCATAAAAAATCCTCTGTTGTCGCCGAAAACAGTAGGTTTAACAAGAATTACATCTTCTATTTTTTGTTTTTTAAATTCAAATGGCATAGCAAAATCTTACCATAAAGCAAATTATTTTGCCCTAAAATTATTGTAATTAT
>CAVFCO010000077.1:0-3037 GCA_963620955.1 Alistipes senegalensis
CTGTTGACATTTGTTCTTTCAAATGTTCAATGAATTTTTTATCATCGCCATTTAAAAATCTTTTTACGAAATTCAATTTTTCTTGGTTTTTACCTGTTGGATTTGAAACAAGATATTTCAAGATATCATTTTTCATATTGCTATGCATATAACCTTGTAATTGGAAGCCTTCAAGACCTTCTACAATGTTTTTAATTGCATCTTTTCTGTCAGAAGCATTTAGGTTTCTCAAAACTTCAGCAGATTCTTTTACTGAAAGACTCTTGAACTCTTCTGATTGAACAACTTGTGCAGGTGTTGCAGATTTGAACATTTCTCTTACTGCACTAATAGATGCTCTTGGTGCAAAAGGCAAACCAATTGTTGTAGAAGAAGTTCTAGGTTGAGCAGACGCATTTGCAACTGGAGTAGAAGTTTGTTGTTGTTTTGATTGAGTCTTTGTTTCTGTAACTTGAGGCTGAGTTTGAGTTTGAGTTTTTGTTTCAGTCTTAGTTTCAGGTTTTGCTTCTGCTTTCGCTTCATTTGCTGCTTTTTGTGCATCTGCCATTGCTTTTGCACTATCTGCTTGTGCTTCGTATTTCTTAGTTGCTTCGTCTAAGATTTTCAAAGTACCTTCTGTACCGTGTTCTTTAATCATTCTGATGATATCTTCACGGTTAGAAATATCGTAGTCATAAGCATGTTCAGCGATATTGTTCATTGCTTGTTCATTACCAGAAGCGATTGTTCTTTCAATCATTTCTTTTTGAACTTTTGCATTAACATTTTGAATAGATTGAGATGCTGAAATTAAGTAAACATCTTCAATATCATATTTACGTTCTGTTGAGTCAACGTCAAGTTGAGCATCTTCATGGAAATCGCCAATACGAGAACCGATGATTTCAGCACGACGTTTCTTAGTTTCGTCTGTTGCACCCATATCTTCATAAGTTTGGTGAGTGTTTTCGTTGGCTTGAACTTGTTTTCTATCATCTTTGATAGAAGTTGTAACGTCAATAGATGTTTGGATTACATCTTCATTACCAGTTCTTGCTGCTTGTTCATCGATAGCAACATTTGTAGCGATTTTTAAATCGTCGCTTTCACTTTCTTTTACGTGTTGACCTAAAGCAACAGCACCTTCATCACCAGCCAATGTTGTTACGGCACGACCAATGTTAGTTGCTCTTTGAGTGTCAACTTCACCTGTTTCAGGGTCAACAGCATTATCAACACCACTAATCAAGGCTTGAGAAGCGGCTTGTTGACGACCAGTTCTTTGTGCACCAGTAACGTATCCGTCTAACATTTGTTGACCAGATTCGCCACCCATACGTGAAACTTCATCGCCCAAAGCAGTTGTATTGTCATCACCATTCAACAATGCTTGATCCATTGCTGTTTCAAAGAATGAAGCGATTTGGTCAGGATTCATACCATTTGTTTTTTCTTGGAAACTTCTCAAGATATGAACCATTTGTTGAGCAGATTCAGTAGACATGTCTGAATTTCTAATCAAACTATCAATTTTTGCTTTGATTTTTTCAACATCGCCACCGCATTCTTTATAAACTTGTTTAATATATTGAGCGGCTAATTTTTCTTTTGCTTTAAATGCTTTATTTTCAATTCTTGATTGTTCTTTTTGCAAATCTTCTCTTTGTTTTCGCAATTCTTTTGCTTGTTTAGGGTTAACAGCCTCAACTTGAGCGATATAATCATCAGTTAATGTTGCTAATTGAGTATTTATATCTGTCAATTGATTTGCATAATCTTGTTGTTTTTCACCGTATTTAGTAATAGTTTTTTCACCTAATACAGCAACTAAATCTTCTTGAATACCATTTCCGTCAGAAACAAAGCCTGGTTCACCAAAACGAACATCTCTACGTCTTGTTTCTTGTCCGTCTAAACCATAGTAAACTGCTTGACCGTCAACATACTCAATTTTAGACAATTGACGTTCAGTACCGATTGCTTGCATTGATTGTTCAGAAAGTTGCTTTTCAATAACTGAACCATCTTCCATTGTAAAACGCATTTTGCCATTATCAAGGAATTCTTGAGTTTTAACCTTGCTCATATCAATTTCTTGATTTTCATCTGAGTAAGAAATGACAGATGTTGAAATTGGTTTAAATGTAGACATTGATGATAACAAGAAGTTATCAAATGCAGAACCAGTTTTACCCAAACTTAATAAAGAAGTTTGAGCAGTTGGATTAAATGTTGGATTATTCAAAGTAGGAGTATCTAGTTGGAAACCAGAAGTTTTACCAAATGAACCTCCAAGTCCCATATTACCTAGAGAACTGCTTTGATTTGAACCAGTTAAAGTTCTATTACCCCAAATTGATGTATTCTGACTTGAAGTCGAAGTGTTAAGTTGAAACTTTGGAGTATTTCCAAAATTAAAATTTGTTTTTTGTGTAAGTGTTGTAGGAGTCTTTTGTTGTGTATCCTGTTGTTTTGCACCAAATAAAGATCCACCTACGTTTCCGTTTAAGTCGTTTAAATTTGCAGTATTTTGAATACCAGTTAAGTTAATTTCAATACCCGCATTTTTCGCAGCAGTTAACACCTCTGATACAGAGGCAAAAGGCATATTTAATTGTATTCTAGCCTGTTCTAGAGTTAAACTTGCTGCCATAATACGACCTTTCTTAACTAATAACTAAATATATAAAGTGGTTTTTTATCCAATATTTGCCATGATTTCAGACCTATTTTAAAAAATTTTACAAAAATTTACAATCGGCTAAAATCATGATTTCTACATGGTTTGAACCATGTTGACATAATCAAAATTTTCTTGCATATTTACATTTTTGTAAATATTTGTTAAGATAAAATTAATAAAAAAAGCAATTTTTTCAGAAACTAAAACTTTATATAAGTACGAGAGATTTAAAGAGGTTTTAAAAATGGAAAACAAAGTTGTTAAATTACAAGTTTTAGATAAAGTTGAAGAAACTCCAGTTGTTGAAGAAAAAACAACTACAAAATATACAAACGTTTCAAATCCGATTTACAAAAAAATGTTAGCATTCCACAA
>CAVFCO010000078.1:0-20367 GCA_963620955.1 Alistipes senegalensis
TTTAAGAAAAACAAATCCATATTTGGCAATGTCAAACAATGGTAAAAATTATGCCCTTGTAATTCTACAAACAAGTAGTAATAATGTATTTTACTATTTCCAATCAGATAAAAATAGCAAAATTGATAACAAAATCAAAAAACTTTTAAAACAACAAAATATCGTATTTGAACAATCACATAATGATATGTACATCGCAACCTTTGAAAAACAAGCACAAAAGGTTTTGACAAATACAACAAACAATTACGATTTTTCAGAGCAACCTGTGCAACAGCAACAACAAGTTTCACCAACAACTTCTACAACACAAGTGAGAAAACCAAGTAATACTGTTTTACAAGGTTATGTTGGTCAAGTTGCAAAAGGTTCAACATTTAATGCTTATTTGCAAAACCCTATAAATACTCAAAACGCAAGTGTTGGGGATTTGGTTACAGCAGTTTTGACAGAAAACTGGACTTATAACGGACACTTAATTGCATCTCAAGGAAGCATTGTTACAGGAAGCCTTACAAAAGCAAGACATGCGACTTACGGCTCTGTTAACGGTCGTGTAGTAATTAATTTTGACAAGGTTCAAACTCCTGAGGGTAAAATTTATAACCTTTCAACTGAAGCCATTGATTTTACAGTAACAAACGACGGTAAATTTGAAACAGTTATGGCAGAAACAGTAAGAATGGCGGCATTAGGGGCATTAAGCGGATTATTAATAGGCTTGTTATCATCAGACACAAGCACCGGTGTTGCGACAGCGGTCGGTGCGGGAATTGGTGCTGGTGGTGCAATCATTAGCAATACTGCAGATAAAGGTATTGATGCAGAAATTCCAACATATACAGAATTAGAAATAAAACTTACAAAACCGCTTAATGTGGTTCTTAGTTATTAAAAATAAAGGGAAAAGAAATGAATAACAAAAGATTAATCACACTTGGATTACTATTTTTAGCAATAGCAATAATCGGAAAACTTATATTTGTTGTAGCAAAAAACATCAAAGTTGACGATTTTCACAAATCAGCAATTATTTTTGTTGTAGATTCATCTGCATCAAATCAAGAAAAGTTACCAGATGAAATCAAATATATCAAATCTCTTTGCTCTATTTTAGACCCAGAGGACGAAGTTAAGATTTTGAAAGTTTCAGAAAAATCATATTTAATTTATGAAGGTTCAGCAAGTGATTCTATGGGAATTACACAAGCAGTCGAAGCCTTCACAAAATATGACGAAAAAGATTACGGAACAGCATACGGCGAAGCAATTAAAAAGGCTTTAGAACACTGTTTAACAATGAAAAAAGAAGGATTTGTTCCTGCAGTTGTTGTTATTGGTGATTTGGAAAATGAAGGTGCTGTTGAAAAACAAATTAATTGGGATACTTTACCTGAAAACGTTAATGCAGTAAAACAATATATCCCAGAATTAGCAATGATGTTCGTATATGCTCACCCAGAAAAACTTGATTTAGTTAAAACAAAATTAAACCCAGTTTTAGGCGAAACTAAACTTATTATTGCAAACGAGCAAAACGCACAAAAGGCTCAAAGAAGATTTTTAGAAGCAATCGGAAGATAGGAGTAAATAAATGGCTTTTACTATTATTACAAAAAACACTGAAAGAACTTTTTCAGACAAAGAACTTGTAAATATATGTTCACAAGACGGATTTGATTTCAAATTAGACGTCGATTTTGACTGTATGCTTGTTGTTCAATACGACGAAAAAGCAAACAAATGTACAGTTTTGAACCAATTTAACAACAATAAATTTTTATTCAAAGGAAAACCACTTCCTGCAAAATTAGAAGTTGAAAAAATCTGCAAAATTATGATTGATGGCACTGATGAATTTATCACAGTAAAAGTTATCGGTTCATCTCACAACACAAATCTTGCAGAAGAAAACTTGACAGAAGAAGATTTGAAAGACTTGTACGGAAGCAATGTTAACGCATCAGCAATGTTAAAATTAGAAAAAAGAAAATCTGAATTAGAACAAGCAAGAATTGCGATTAACAAAGAAACTTCTGCTCAAATCAACGATTTAAAACATAAATTATCAATGAATTCAAAAGGCGGAATTTTACTTCACATCGCACTTTTAGTTGTTTCACTTGTATGTGCATTTGGTGTTTCAAATTACTTACTAGGATTGCCTCTAAAAGATGCAGGAAGCGTTTTACAAATGCCTACAAACCTAAAATTAATTTTCGTATACATGTTAATAATTTATGGCATCGGCTTAACTCTAAAACAAGGTGTATTCTTGTTCTTGCAAAATAAAAACGATGAAGACTCAATTTCATCAAAAATTGGTGAAAAATTTATGATTGTATTATCTGCAATTTTCTTCATTTCAGTATATTTAATTAATGTATTATATTATATGGCACCAAACACAATGCCTATTTTTGCAGTGTTGATTTCACTTTTCTTCGTTGGAACAGCCGCAACACTTGCAATGACTTGTGGATACTTCAAATTTAACAGTGTTGAATTATCAAACAGTTTAGACAAAGTTGAATACAGAGAAGATTTTGAAAAGGTTGTAAAAGAATACCAACAATGGATTGAACGTTATGTAAATAACTTAAGTGCAATCAAAATTCAAAACATCAAAGACAAAATCTTCACACTTCAAATTAAATCTGTCGGTGAAATTGCACTAGGTGTTTGTACTGCTCCATTCTTGGCTTATGGTGTTTCAAACACATTGGCAATGTGCTTCCCTGAAGCAGCAGGTTGGATTAGGGTTTCAGGCTTAAGATTTAGCCCTGTATTCTTAGTTTTAGCATCAATTATGATTATTTTCGCATTCTTTGCTTTCACTAACGGATTTACAAATAGTAAAAAAATCCAATCATCTAACGTTCTAAAAAAAGACGGATTTAGCAACTATCTTCAACACGGTGTTGAAATCATCGGTCTTGAAGGTGCTAGAAAATTAGACAAAGAAATGCGTCAATCATTCATCATCGGCGGTGTAATCATCTTCATCGAGTTTACAATGAACGTTTCATACTTTATGCAAACACTTGATTCAAACTTAATGGGTATGATTTTGAGCGGACTTGCAGCACTTGTACCAACAGCAATCTTGATTGCAGAAACATACAAATTAAGTTCAACATCATTTGAAACTTACGCTTGTGAAGAATTAATAGCAAAAATGAACTAGAAAAATGAATTACGGACTATTTTTTAAAATATCATTAATAATTACTATTGTTTTAACCTTGTGCATTTGTTTTACAAAACCGCAGATGCACAAGAATATGCTGATTTATAATTCTGATTATGAAGTTGTAGAACACAAAGTTGAAACAAAGAAAGTTCAAGAACTTCCAACTGTAACAACTTCAACTCAGAAAAAACAAAAAGATATTGAACCAATAGTTAAAACAGAACCAAAAGAAAAAGTTCAACAACCTGTTCAAAAAACAGTTACAAAGCCTGTTGAAAAGGTTCAAAAACCTGAAACAAAGCAAGTAAAAAAAGTTGAACAACCTAAAAAGGTGCAAAATACTCAAAAAAATACACAAGCATCAGAAGAAATTCAATGGAACATTTGGCGTTCAAATATCCAAAACCAAATAATGAAAGAAACTCAACTTCCAATGTTGCCACAAGGAACTGTTTTTAAATACAGTTTCGATGTTGATAAATATGGAAAAGTTTCTAACGTTCAAACTTGGTCAGAAAATCCTGCATACACACCTTACGCAATTCAATATATGTCGCCTGTAATCAGAAGTTTTCAAGGTCGTTCTCTTTTAGATTTTCCTAAAGGAACAAGCAGAACAACGACAACAGCGACTGGTGGTATGAAAATTTCATCAAAAGTGAAATACAGTACACCAAAGGATTTTCACGACACAGAAGTAGTAAAAAGATAGCGAGATAAAAAATGTTTAGATGCAAAGAATGTCAAACAGAATATGAAGTAAAACCTGATTATTGCGATTGCGGAAACGATACATTTGACGAAATCGTTGAAAAACCTGCGGTTGCAAAAGTTGAGAAAGTTGAAAAAAAGGTTCAAGAAAAACCTGTTAAAAAAGAAGAAAAAATTGAACCTGTGAAAAAGGTAGAAAAGGCTGAACCTACAAAAAAAGTAGTAGAACCAGAACCTGTTCAACAACCAAAAATTAAAGAAGTTTCTCAACCAACACAACCTGTTGTTGAAGAAAGAGAAATTCCAAGAGCAAGAACCATAACAAGAGAAAGACGTTCAGACATCGACACTTTTGCGTGGGTAATTTTTGCAATCTGCGTTGTTGTTTCTTTAATCATAATATTTTTCCCTTGCAAATCTGCACCTGTAGATAGTGCAACTCCTCAACAAAGCGAAACAAAGCAATCACAAGACATTCCAAACATCAATAAATTATGGAATAACGCATTGCCACAAAATGTTTCAACTCCAGAACCTGAGCAAAAAGTTGAAGAAACAGTGCAAGAAGAAACAAAAATTGAACTTCCAACACCTAAAAAAGAAGTAAAAAAAAATAATTCAGGAGTAAAACAAAATACACAACAACAAGCACCTAAAAAGGCTTCAACACCGGCAAAATCTTCTACACCAGTGGCTAAAACTAGCACTCAAACAACTCAACCAAAAACAGTTAGTGCAAATCCACAAGAAATTGGTAAATATAAAGTTCGTTTAAGAAATTACATCGCATCAAAAATTGATTTTGCAAGAGTTGTTGGCGACGGAAGTTGCTCTTTCACATTTAGAGTTGCAAGCAACGGTGCATTAATTGACAAAAAAGCGGGTTATATTTCAGATAACGACAGTTTAAACGAAGTTGTTTATAATGCACTTCGTCAAACTTCTTCATTTAATGCTCCACCACAAGGTTTTAACACAAACGCAGTGTTAAAATTGTACGTAAGAATGCAAAACGGAGCATTTGAAGTTTCTCTAAACTAATTTCCGTAAAACTCATATTGTTGAGTTGGTGTTTGAGTTTGTTGAGGAACTTGTTGAGGTTGGCTCTTCATTGATTGAGTTAAAACTGTTGAAAAATCGTTCAAACTGTTTGCTCGGTATGTTTTTCCTCCTGTTGATTTTGCAAGGCAAGATAATTCATCAAAACCACCTGCAACAAGCACAACGTCAATATGAACGTCATTTCTGTGTGACATAAGATTTTTTGCAAATGCACAAGGATCGCCACCACAGTTTTCACCACCATCAGTAATCAAAACAATTTTTTTAGGTGAAGATTTTGCAAGTCCAGCAAAGTCCTTGTTTACGGCTCTTTCCAGTGCAAAAACTAGCGGAGTTGCACCGCCAACTTTTGTTGAATTCATACCTCTTAAAATACCGTTTGTATTGTTTTGAGCAATACTAGCAACTTGAGAAGTTGCAGAACAAGCACCTGAAGTTGAACCAATAAAATTATTTTGATTTTCTGAAAGAACTTGATATTTACCGTTCTTTTTAACAACCTTTTTAACTTGTGCTAAAGTGTCAGGAGAATCAGGGTTTAAACCAGAATAATTATGCCCAAAAACTCTAAAACCTACGCTTACTGAACTTGGAATTTGCGACATAATTTTTGACATCGCTTGTTTTGCTTGATTAATCCAAGATGACATACTTCCTGAATAATCCATAACGATTTCAATTGTGTTCACTTGCATTGAATTTACTGTGTTTGAAGCCACATAATTTGACGATTGATAAACATTGAAAGGGTTATTCATTGGAACTTGTTGATTTACAGTGTTTCCGTTGCTTTTAACCACTCCGGAGTTATTAACCTTATATTTTGCTGCAAAAGCACAGCAAGTTGATAAAAAAACTACAATTAATAATACTAATATTTTCTTCATGACATTTCCCTTTTTTCAAAATTATATCATAAATTTTTATTCATTAAAAAACAATCATTGCATATTGCGGATATTTATAAAAAGAAAATTCGCTTGAAATAACACCTATTTCTTTATATGCAAGTCCACAATCCTCGCAAAGTTGTTTTTGTAGCCAAAATTCAGTTTCACCTTGATTAACAATAAACATCGCACCGCCGTCAACAAGGCATTCTTTTGCATGCATAAGCATTTTTTGAGGTTTAAAATATTCCATCGGCAACCCCCAACACTTATGTTGATATTCGCCAACAAAAGGCATAAACCAAGTTATATAGTCAAATTTGCCATTAATATTCATAAAATCATCGGCAATATAGTTTGTAAAAGGCAAATATTTAATGTTATATCTGGCAATTTCACGTCTGCTAAATAAATTCCAACACAAACGATAAGCATCTAATTCAACCCCTGTCATTTCTAAATGGTGGCAGTTGTGGTTAAAAAAGATATATTCACCTTTTGCATAATTCCAATTTTTTGAACCGATATCCATAACTTTTAAATTTTCAGACGGATATATTTTAAAATATTTATCTAAAATATCTAAAACGTACAAATTTTCCTTGCAATTTTGTCTTGTAATATCTTTTTTTAAAATAGTCAAATCGTACTCAGATGCAGGAACTAAGTCCGAAACATTTTGTGGAGTCGGAGAATAATTCTTTCTAGAAAATTTTGTTTTTTCTCTAATATAAAAATCAAATTTATTCTTTAATTCTGACACTATTCACCGCTTTCCAACCATTTTAAACAAGCATTCATAAAGATTTCATTATTTTCTAAATATAAATCCTCTGCATGTTTTCCATTTTCAATCACAAGTTCTTTTTTAGGATTTTTTGCAACAGAAAATAATTTTTTGTTATGCCAACATTTTATAATAGGATCGTTCTCTCCGGCAATAAAAAATACTGGAATAGCAATTTTTCTAACTAATTTTATAGGCTTTGGTTTTCTCATAAATGGAGAATTAAACCTAATCGACGTCCAACGTTTAAATTCAAACTTCTTCAATGTCGGAACAAACGCATGCGGACTAAAAACATTATTTTCAATTTTTTCAAATAAAACTGGAGCACTAACAACAATCAATTTATCAACATCACTGTTTTTGGCACAATAATTTATAGAAATTAAACTACCTAGCGAAAAACCTATCAAATAAACTTTGTCATACTGTTCTTTTGCATAATTAACAACCGCAGACAAATCATTAGTTTCTTTTGCACCAAAAGTATACAACCCAGAACTTTTACAATGTCCACGAAAATCAAAGCAAATCACATCATAATATTTGCTAAACTCTTCACTCATTGTTAAAAAGGCTTTTGAATCTTTACCCATAAACCAACCATGAGCAAGTATAACAACCTCTTTATGCCCTGTTTTAAATTGATTATAGGCAATTTTTATATCATCAGTTGTCGTTAAAATACCATTAGAAATTCCCATAAAATGATTTTATCACATAAATCCAAAACGCAATTGTTAAGATAATTAAACATGGTTGCCATGCCCGAAAGCATGGATATAACATGCATGTACACTAATTCAATCGCCTTACAAAAAGCATGTAAGGCTTTTTCTTTGCAACAAATTATTTATTATATAAAGCATAAAAAAACGACCGATTTCTCGGTCGTTTTCTTTATTAATTTTATTGATTATGCTTGTAACCATTCGTTCATTCTTACAAAACCGTCGAAGCCTTCAGCACTTCTAGTTCTTGTAACTTTTTGAACTTTGTTATCGCAGTTACCTTCGATAGTTTCAAAAGAACCATCAGCGTTAACTTTTGATACGATACCAACGTGACCTGAAGAAGAGTTGTATCTCCACATTGCGATATCACCAACTTGAGGAACATAGCCTGAATCTTTAGAAGAATACTTGCCTGCTCTCATTGCTTTTGCTCTGATGCTTTGAGTTGATGCATCATAACCGAAAGTTTTAGCATTGCTACCGTTTTGACCTCTGCCATAGCACCAAGAAACGAATGATGCACACCATGGATTAGCGTCTTTAGAACCGTTTTTGTATTTTCTGATGTCGATGCTGTCATTTGAAGAACCGTTTTCTCTAACACCGATTTGAGAAGTTGCTAATGAAACTGCGTTTTGTGCTTTGTTTGAAGTTAAACGAGCACTTACGTTTGTACCGAATGAACCAAATTGGAAAGATGGCATTTGAGTTGCAACAGGTGTAGAAGTGAAGTTGAAGTTCATAGCAGGCATTTGGAAGTTTGATAAGAAACCAAATACATTGAAACTTGGAGTCATAGAACCGAATGCGTTGAATGAAGGAGTACCAGCAAAAACACTGTTATCAAATGCTGAGAATGTATTAGATGAAGAAACACTGTTTAAAGCGTTTAACATAAATAATGCTGTATTGAATTGTGCGTTGATTGGTGTCATTATTTACTCTCTAATTTATCTCTCGTACTTATATAAAGTATTTCTTTAAAAAATAATTGCCTTTTTTGAATCAAATATTAAGAAATGTAAACATGATGTAATTCAATACACACATGTAATACAGAGATTTTAGAGTTTCAAAAAATTAGAGAATTATAATAAAAGTTGAGTTCCTAACATTATACGGTTTGAAGATGCCTCTGCTTCTGAATGACGGTACGTATAATTAAGCATAAGTTTTAAGGCACTACCTTTAATGTAATAATTTAATCCCACAGTACATTCAGTACTCTTATTTCCTGAATTAGTTCTATCTGCGTCAAAATAATCATATCTCAATAAAACTTGAAGTTTTTTAGTTATATTGTAAGACAAAGTTGTATAAATACCTTGTGCTTTATTCCGAGTTAAACCAGCAAGTCCATTTGAACCATTGGAAATAGCATATTCACTTTCTAGTGCAATTTTTTTAAATTTATAAGAAACGAAAGCACCAATTACATTATAATCTATATCATTACGACCAGCATTTAAACCTCCGCCAATTTTTAATACACCATATTTACCCCTTGTTTTTCCAAGAGGTTTTAAATTTATCCAACCATTAAATTCACCCCCAGGAAAGAATTGAGAGTTATTTCTATCAGAACTTGTTGCACCAATGTTATATTCAATTAAATCATATTTACCCATAACTTTTGCACCAAGTCCACGGACACTACCAAAGTTCCTTGATATTTGCGAACGTGCAATAAAGGGAATCGTATAACCACTCATACCTCCCTCCACACCAATAGGAGTGCGAAAACTACCTATCACAATATCATTGTGTGGAATATATTTAAAAGTGATAAAATAATCTCTAAACATTGTTTGAAAATAATTATGTTTATGATCGGGTAAAAAATTAAGTACGACAGTGTAATATATTGGTTGCTTTCTAAATTTTCCGTCTAAATACAATTCTGCAGTATTACTATCATATTCTGTATTATATTTTGAATTAAAAAAATTAAAATTAAAAGAACCTTGATAAGCAAAAAATGGATTAAAATTTTCAATAGGCCCGTTTTCAAATTCCATTGAAGTATATTCTGAAAAAACAGGAGTTCTTTTATAAAGAACATCGTATTCAATTTCAGTCTTTAAAGATGAATTTTCAACAACTTGAGATTCTAATTGTGGAATAAAGTTTTCACCTTCTGTATATTTTTCAAGTTCTTCTTGTTCAAGTTTTAAAATATTTTCTGTTTCTTCTTCTTTTAAATCGGTTTGAATTTTTTCAGAAAAAGTTGGTTCAACATCTTGAATTGCGAGATAAACAGCCTCGTCTGCGATAGCAACAGGCGAAACGAAAAATGCAACCAAAATAATCCCTAATAATAAAAACTTTTTCATCTTTATACTATTATTGCAAAAACATATTGCAAAAGAAACACTTTTTTTGTAATATTCTAGTTAATTTAAGGAAATATAAATGCAAAAACGTACACAAGAAGAAAAAACAGTAAAAAGCGAACCAAAAGCACCGATTGTCGAAACTTTGCAAAAAGCATACGATAATCCGTCATATCAATTCCATATTCCTGGACACACTAGAGGAAACGGAACTTTAAAATCATTCAGACAACTTTTAGGAACAAAAGCATTAAAAGTTGATACAACTGATGAATTTGACAATCTTGGAACACTTCACCCTGCAACAGGTGCGATTAAAGAGGCAGAAGAACTTGCAGCACAAGCATTTAATGCCCAAAGAACATTTTTCTTGCTTAACGGTTCAACTGTTGGAAACCTTGCACTTGCAATGAGTGTTACAAGAAAAGGTCAAAAAATAATTACAAACAGAAATTGCCACCGTTCACTTTTAACTGGCATGATTATTTCAGGTGCAGAACCTGTATGGCTTATCCCAGAAAAACTTGAAGACTGGGGCTTGTGGGGTAGCATTAATCCTGAAAAAATAGAAAATTTATTAAAAACAACTGAAGATGTTGGTGCAGTTTGGATTACAAATCCAACATACGAAGGTGTTGTATCAGATATCAAATCAATCAGTGAAATCTGTAAAAAATATGATGTTCCATTGATTGTAGACGAAGCACACGGAAGTTTGTGGAACTTTAACAATTCATTACCAACTCCAGCATTAGAATTAGGTGCAGATGCTGTTGTTCAATCGTTACACAAAACAGGCGGAAGTATGAGCCAAAGTTCAATGCTTCATATCGCTCACAATTCAAAATTAGATGTAAAAAAGGTTGAAAAAGCACTAAAATTGCTTCATACAACTAGTCCATCATTAATTTTACTTGCAAGTTTAGATGCTGCTCGAGCAAATTTATCTAGCGAAAACGGTAGAAAACAAATTGAACGTGCAGTAAAAAATGCGAAATATTTGAGAAAAAGAATTGATAAAATGGAACATATCCACCAACTAAAAACTGATTTTGGTTTCAAAACTGATATCACAAAAGTTTTTGTAAAAGTTGATGGATTATCAGGAAAACGTTTAGAATCTATTTTAGAAATTGATTTTAATATAGAAGTTGAAAGTGCCTCAGATATCGGAGCATTGATGCTTGTAAACCTCGGCAACAAACGTTCAGAAATAAAATACCTTGCAGACTGCTTGGAAAAAATTACAACAACAGATTATTCAGATATTTACCACTTGGAAAACAAAAAACACATGCCAATGGTAACTCCTGACATAAAATATAATCTTCGTGATGCGTTTTATATGGACAAAGAAATCGTTAAAAAAGAAGATGCAATCGGTAGAATTTCTGGTGAAGTAATCGCAGAATGTCCTCCAGGGATTGCGATTTTACTTCCTGGGGAAATAATAACAGAAGAACATATCCCATATTTAACAGATTATGAAGAAATTGAAGTAATCAAAGAATAATGCTTGACGAATAATTTTCTTTATTATAAAATTTAATCAAGAAATGGCGACGGGATGTAGCGCAGCTGGTAGCGCACTTCGCTTGGGACGAAGGGGTCGCACGTTCGAACCGTGTCATCCCGACCATTTTAAAAAGAACCGTCCTAGGACGGTTCTTTTTTTAAGTTTACAACTAGCAGAGGAAATTAATTATGGATTTTATAACAATCACTATCGAAATACTTAAATCACTATCTATTATTGGTGGTTTTGGCGTTGGTATCATTTTATTGACAGTTCTTGTAAGACTTGCTTTATGGCCATTGGGTGTTTCTCAACAACGTTCAATGAGAACTATGCAAATTCTTCAACCAAAAATGAAAGCAATCCAAGAACGTTACAAAAATGACCCTCAACAAATGCAACAAAAAATGATGGAGTTCTACAAAGAACACAAATTCAATCCAATGGCAGGTTGTTTCCCATTATTAATTCAAATGCCAATCTTCATTTTGTTATATTCAGCATTGATGAGTCCTCAATTTATTCAAATTGCAGGTGATTCACCATTCTTGTTCATCAACAGACTTGATGCAACATTAAAAACTAATGCGGGTATTTCAAATGACGGTGTTTTAGGTGTTTCTAAATATGATACTTTCATTGCAGGTAAAACTGCAAAAGTTTATTTAGACAAAGAAACTCTTGAAAACGTAAAAATTTCAAAACCTAATAAAGCAGTTGAAATCCAAGGAGAATTAACTCCAGGAGAACCTGTTGATTTCAAAATCAGCCTTGATAACTTAGATTTAAAATTCAGTCAACTTGATAAAATTCAAAAAGCAGAAATTTCTGTAACTGATGTTCAAACAAAAGAAACAGAAATGATTAATTTTGAAAGAAAAGACGGTCTTTTAGTTGCAAATTACCCAACAAAAGCAAACCACAGTTCTTTGCACTACGACGTATTAATTTTGATTGTATTATTTGGTTTGACAATGTTTGCCACTCAAAAAATTATGATGGCAACAACAAAAACAAAAAATCAAGACCCAGCACAAGAGGCAATTCAAAAATCTATGAATACATTTATGCCAATTATGTTGACAGCAACATTCGTATTCATTCCAATCCCTGCTGGGGTTCTATTATACTTAATCTCAAGCAACATTATTCAAGTTATCCAAACAGTTGTTATCAACAAACAACTTGAAATGGAAGATTTGAAGAAAAAAGAAAAAATTGACGATAGCGTTGTTGCAAAAGCAAAAAAGGTTGAAAATAAAGAATAAATGCTTGTAAGTGAATTTGATTACGATTTACCAGAAGAACTGATTGCTCAAACACCAAGTGAAAAACGTGATGAATGTAAAATGATGGTGCTTGATAAAGCCAATCAAACTATTGAGCATAAGCATTTTTATGACATCGTTGATTATTTAGACGAAAATTGTATTCTTGTTTTGAATAACACAAAAGTTATTCCGGCACGTCTTTTTGGCTATAAAGAAACCGGTGCTTTGATTGAGATATTCTTGCTTAAAGACAAAGGAAATAAGGTTTGGGAAGCACTTGTAAAACCGTCAAAAAGAATCAAAGAGGGAACTGAAATCAAAATTGCGGATTGCCTAAAAGCAAAAGCAATCGAAAACCTTGGCGACGGCAAATGGCTTATTGAACTAATTTACGACGGAATACTTTATGAAATTTTGGATAAAGTTGGAAATATTCCACTTCCACCTTATATTGAAAGAAAAATGACAGATGATGAACGTAAGACTTTGGATTACGAACGTTACCAAACAGTTTATGCAAAAAATGAGGGTTCAGTCGCTGCCCCAACTGCAGGGTTACATTTTACGCAAGAAATACTTGATAAACTTGCAAAAAAAGGTGTTGAAATCGCTTATGTAAACTTGACTGTAGGACTTGGAACATTTAGACCCGTGAAATGTGAAAATGTTTTGGACCACAAAATGGATTCAGAAGAATTTGAAATTTCACAAGAAACAGCAGATAAAATTAATAATGCAAAAGCAAAAGGCAAAAAATTGGTTGCTGTAGGCACAACATCAGTAAGAACTCTTGAAACTGCATACCAACAATTTGGCGAAATCAAGGCTTGTAAATCAGCCTCTCAATTGTTTATTTACCCACCTTATGAGTTCAAAGTTGTGGATAACTTGATAACAAATTTCCACTTGCCAAAATCAACATTATTAATGCTTGTAAGTGCTTTAGAGGGCAAAGAATTTATATTTAAAGGTTATAAAGAAGCAATTGAACATAAATATAAATTCTACTCATACGGCGATTGTATGTTGTTGAAGTAGTGGAAATGTTATTCCGCACTTGTTACGGGATTATAAACATAAAAGATACCGCAATGCGTTCACTAACGTTCACTTATGCGGAATGACAGTAAAACGTCATGCCGTACTTGTTACGGCATCTTTTCCATTAATTATAGATACCGCAATTCACTTCGTTCATGCGGTATGACAAGCCTTGAGGATTAGCCTATTCGCTCGTACCTCGGCTTAGCTAATTTACTCCTCGCCGTAAATTCTTGCGTAGTTCCAGTATGCTTTATATACTTTTTTCAAGTATGTTTGAGTTTCTGAGTATGGAATTTGTTCCAAGAAATCATCTCTATCTTTATATGTCAATGTGTTTCTCCAAGTTCTAACCATGCCAGAACCACCGTTATAAGAAAGCACTGCATAAAATTCGTTATTATCATTCCATTTTTTCAATTGAGAAAAATACATACTACCCAACTGAATATTATTTCTAGGATTGAACAAGTAATTTGGGTCATTAAATGACAATCTATAAGAGTTTTTAACCTCATTCGCAGTCTGAGGCATTAGTTGCATCAAGCCTTTTGCACCAACACCACTAACCGCTTTCGGGTCAAAATGGCTTTCTTCTTTTATAATTGATAGTAACAAGACCGGATTGTTATTCAAAGTAAACTCTTTAACGTCGTTATAATAATGAATTGGGTATACCAATCTCCATCTAAAGTCTGTTTTTGGAGGTTTTATAGTCAATTTATCCATTGCATCTCTTGCCATTACAACAGATGCGTTATAATCGCCTTTTTCATACGCAAGCCAACTTTGTACAAATTTATCGTTTTTGCACAATTCATTAACTAAGCCGTAATCCTTTAACAACGCAAGTTTTATAACCAAGTTATCATCTTTTGATTGTTCATAAGGGAACACCACAGGTTTTTCGATTAAATCCTTTGCAATCAATGGGTCTGCAATTCTGTACATATCAACATACGCACGGTATGAATAATATGAATCAGGATAATCTTTCATTATTTTCTTATAGTAAACTCTTGATTCTTCATAGTTTTTAGAATGTTCTTCCGCTTTTCCTAACCAGAACAAAACAAACGGAGTAGAATTTACTTTAGGGAACTTTTTCAAGTGTTCTTGACCCAATTTCTTTGCAGTAGCATATCTTTCATATTTGATATTTGAATACATTACATTTGAAAGAGCATCTGCAGCAAATTGTCCTTTTGGAAATCTATTGTACAAGTCTGCATAGCAAGTATCTCTAAATTCCACTGGGGAATTTTTACAAGTTAAATAAGTGATATAATCTTCGCCGTCTTTACCTTTTACAAGAGTACTCAAATGGCTGATTGCAGAGTTTTTATTACCAGTTTGAGTTTGCAAATACAAATCAACCGCTTTATACAAATCTTCTTTTTCTACGTATTGAGAGTACATAGAAATACCTTTTTCGGCAAACTCTCTAACCTTTGCATAATTTCTTAATTCATAATAGTTTTTTACAATATCGCACCAACTATAAGCAACATTTGTACTATTCAAATGTTTTTCTGCCAATTCAAATTCGCCTAAAGCATAGTAAGAACGAGCAATAATCAAGTTATCTTCGCCGTTTAAGGTATTTGTATTTAATTCTTTTATTTTGTTAATAGAATAAATTGCATAACGTCCAGCAGGTGCGTCTTTTAAGTATGCCTTAAAATAATCCTCTGCTTTTTGAATATCCAAAGCCAATTTTGTTTGGTTTGTAACTCCCTCAAGTTCTCTTACTTGAATCAAACCCAAATAATACTTTGAAGCAATTGCATATTCGCTATTAGGATATTTTTTAACTATCGCTAAAAAGTGTCGTTTTGCTCTTTTCGGTGAACTTTCATATATATTTTGAGCAATTAAATATTTAATTCTTACAGACAATGTAAAGTTTGGATATCTCCAAATAAGTTGTTTATAATGTTTCGTAGCCAATTTGTTTGACTGCATCATCTCTGCACATCTTGCTTGGCGATAAATCGCTGCAGGTTTTAAAGTTGATTTTGGTGAAACTTTTCCAAAAGATTTATATGCTTTGTGATAATCATTATCTTTGTAATATTCCAAGGCTTCAGCATACGTACGCAAGCCATCAGACTCAGAACGACTATTGTTCCAAGTGTTTACCAAAACTATTACGATTACAGATAAAATGATTACTGCAATCAATATTATTTTTTGCTTTAAATTCATATTTCTGACCTGTAACTAAGTTTTATTTTACCAAAAAATAACCAAATAGAACACAAAATACCGATGAAACTTAACATAATTAAAATATATAATTACATTGTGAACATTAATTATCAAACAAACCCAATACCACCTCAGAAAAAAGTCAAAACGAATGTAATAAAAACGTACGTCCTTTCGCCTGAGGTGAAAATTTTAAAAAATCTGCCGACTACAAAGCCTAAAAATTAATTTCTTAGTGCCAAAATTTCATTTTTTTGTGCATCTGTAAGAAGTTTTGCACCACCCATTAAATGAGTATTGAATACAACTTGAGCATAAGATTCTGCAAGTTCTAATTTTTGGTAAGCATCTTCAATTGTTTTTGAAGCAACAACAAAACCGTGGTTTGCCATTAGTACTGCATCATATTCATCAAAGAATTTCACAGTATTTTCTGCTAATTTTCTAGTTGACGGCAATGCATATTCAGCAAGAGGAATTTTACCGAAATAATAAGTAATTTCTGCCATAACAGGTTTATCTAATTCAAGACCTGCAGATGCAAACGTACACAAGAATGGAGAATGAACGTGCAAAATAACGTTCAAATCTTGTCTTTTGCGATAAATTGCAGTATGCAAAAGTTTTTCACTAGACGGCTTTTTAACTTCACCCTCAACGGCATTTCCGTCGTAATCAATTAAACAAAAATCATCATGTTTTAAAAATCCGTTTGCAGTTCCTGATGCGGTAATTAAAATTTTGTCGCCATATCGAAAAGACATATTGCCAGAAGTCCCTGGGGTTAAGTTTTTATTACCCATTAAACGACCATATTCTATTAATAAATTTTCTAATTCTTTTCTAGTTTTCATTAGATATTTTCACCTTTCATAATTGTTGAAGCATCTTCAATTTCTTCAACAACAGCCTTTGAACGATATGGGCTTGGCGGTGCTACAAAATGATTTTCTTCATCTACAGAATTTGCTTCATCTTTTGCTTTTCCTAATTCATTAGGATTTTTGATTTCCATTTTCTTATACTCTACAGATGAGCCTTTTGTATTCATTGCAACAGACACACCAAAGTATGTGTTTTGACGAATAAAGTCATAACCTAAGTTCAATTTCAAATCATCAGGTCCTAATGCAACATAGAAAGTTGCTTCTCTAAGTTGTGAACGTCTGTTATATTGATAGTCAAATATGTTATCATCTAGGTTATAAGAACCGTAGAACCCCAAAGTTAGGAATTTATGCAATCTTAAATATTCTCTTACGTACACATTTGAATGACCGTATCTGTAGTTATCCATTGTAATAAGAGGAGAATTATCACTATAACCAGTGAAGAAATATCCTAATTCTTGTCGCCAATATTTGTATTGAGTGTAAATTCGTGGACCAATTCTACCAATAAATTGAGTATCCCCAGTACCATACAAAGCCGCAGAACCTTGTCCGATGATATTAATATCAAATTGTTTCCAACCATCACGCAATTCAGTATTTTCATCACCAAACATTGAATAAATTCTTTGGTTTAGTTCAGCCATATACTTAAATCTTGCGGTACTCATATCATGGTAACCCTCAAAGTATTTGTTTGATTGGTTTTTATTATTTTCTTTCATTATACCGGCAGAAATTCTATGGCGGAAAGACAAATCCAACTTATCTTTCATGAAATCTTTATGTTTAAATCCTCTTTCATAAAGCAATTCACCGCCATAACCAAGCCAGTTTTTACCTAAGAACCAGTTATCCATATATGAATTTAAACCGTATTGTAAGAATAAATGGTCGTCTAATCGTTGATAACCTTCAACTAAAACCTTACTTGCGGCAGAACTATATGCGATATCAGTTTTGTTTGTACCACTCTTAAATCTTGCGATACCACCAAAACCTAATCTGCTTTTATAATCGATTGTTGGTAAAAGTTTTAAAGTTGAACCAAATGGAGTTTCCAAAACAACCCCAGGGCCAGCAAACATACCAAACCCAGAATAAGAACCGATTTCAGGATAATTACCCTCAAAATAACTGTGTTCTTTATTTGTGTAGAAAGTCATTGACGGCATAGACAACAATTTTTTACCAGTATTTGAATATACTTTTGGGTGTTTTAATTGAATTGTATCGTGAGCCCCTTTTGCTTTGATGTTGATTTCATCAACTTTCATCAATAATCTATGATTATTTGTTTCGTTCAAAAGGAATGACAAATCTTCTTGTGGAATAATCATACGGCGTAAGTCTTCACCAAAACCTGAAGAACGTAAATCAAGAATGTTATCCATTTCTGATGTAATTTTACCGTTTTCAGAAATTATAGTATCGCCGAACATATAACCATTTTCAGCAACGATATTAATATTATATTGAGATGCTCTTGGGTGTTTTAAGAATGAAGATTCTTCATTCAAGTTAATTTTCATGTAATCGCCGAAAACTTCGTTTCCTTCACGTACAACTTTTACATCATCATACAATTGAATAATTTGATTTGTTTCGTCATAAGTCATTCTTTTTGCATATAATGTTGTATCTTGTTCTGGGAAGATAACTCTAACATCGCCAGTAGATTCCAACATATTTTGCTCAGGCAAATATTTTAAAGTTTTGCATCTAATCATCGCTTGAGTTTCAGTGGCTTCTTCTGCAATAACTTCGTTTTCATCTTCTATAACAACACCGTTTGAATCAACCATTTTTGGTTCAGATTTTTTCAATTTTCTATCGGCATTGTATTTTGTAATCCCCATTCTCATTTTTTTCAATGGAGGCATTGTTTTTGAACCGGTGCTATATTTTCCTGCTCTTATAGGTCTAAATTCTTGATAATATTTCTTTTTACTTCTTGCTAATTCAGCACTGCGTTCTTCTTCCAAGTCATATTTGGAACGGAAAAAGTTTTCGCCTGTGTAATCTGACATTTGAGTCAAACCTGAAGAACGTTCTTGTTGAATAACCTCTTCTACCGCAAAAACAGGCAATACTGAAATTGATAATATTAAAAAAGTTATAAAATATTTAATTTTAGACAAAATTATACCCCTATATGTAATTTAGTGGATTTACAGGTTTACCGTTTACACGAACCTCAAAGTGGCAGTGAGGACCAGTACTGTAACCAGTTGTACCTTCACGTCCAATTGTTTGACCTTTTGAAACGTATGCACCGTTTGAAACAGAAATAGAATCAAGGTGAGCATACAAAGTTGTTGTAGGTTTGCCGTTAACAGAACCGTGGTCAATAATAACAACTTTACCATATCCGCCATACCAACCTGTGTAAATAACTTTACCAGAGTTAGAAGCCCTAACTGCTCCTCTGAATTGACCACCGATATCAACACCAGAGTGGAATGTTCTACTGTTGAAGATTGGGTGAGTTCTATAACCGAATGGCGATGTAATTCTACCCGCAATCGGTTTGATAAATCCTGATGAAACAGATATATCTTCTTTGCTCTTTGTTGTACGGTTAATCATTGTACCGATACTTGCAGATTGTTTTGCTAATTCTTTTTCAGCACGTTCATAAGCAACCCTATCAGTACGTAATTTGTGAATCATGTTTTCATTTTGAGCGATTTCACGTTGAATTGATTGTTGTTGATAGTTAATCGACTTGATTGAATGTGCTAAAGATCTTTTCTTTTCTTCAATATTATATTTTAACAAAGCAATTTCTCTTGCTTTTTCTTTTGCTAACTTCATTCTGCCATAGTCTTGTTTAATGATTTTTGATTCAAAATACATTCTATCCAAGAAAGTGTTAAAATCATTTGCAGATAGCAATAACACAAAGAAACCTTTTCTTTGAGATTTATAAATTTTTCTAATTCTTGTTTTCATTCTAAAATCAAGAGCAGAATACTCAGCAAGTGCGACATTTAATTGTGCTTCCATGCCAGCAAGTTCATTTGTTGTTGTTGATAATTGCTTTTTAGATGATTCTAGGTTTGAAGCAGTGCTTTCTAATTTTTGTTGGTTCTTGTATAACTTGTTGTGTTCAATACGTTCCAACCATTTTAAGTGATTAATTTTTTGTCTTGCTTGCTCTTTTGTTTTAACTTGTGCAGCCATTGAAAAAGGCGAACAAAATACAACTGTCAAAATAATTAACAGCAGTGAAACTATTCCTTTTTTGGCAAGTGTCTTTTTCACAAATTAATCCTTAATGTTGTAACATCAGTGGAAGCATCAATAAACCAACTGTCCAAGCAATAAAAGTGAATGCTATAATCCCTATAATGATTTTTTGGTGTCTTCTAAAAAATTCCATTTTCTATCCCTCATTTTCCAATATAATACTATCAACATACGATTTTTGCAAACTTTTAAGCCTAAAATTTGCAAAAAAAGTTAAAATCGTTTAATATATGCGTATGCAATATAAGTTTCTAAATTTCTTTTTAGACAAAAAAGATATATTATCTCTAAACAACGAGATGATAGATCCTATTCTTATTGAAAATAATGCTCAACAACTTGACGATATATATGAATTTTACAAAAATGAACGACCGATTTTATACGTGAACGGCTTTTTGGGTACAGGTAAAGTTCAACTCGTAAATTATTCTGAAAATTTCTTGTCAGAAGAAACTATCGTATTAAAGCATAAT
>CAVFCO010000078.1:20377-37767 GCA_963620955.1 Alistipes senegalensis
ATTTTAGACGATATTTTCTTGACATTTTTTGAAGAATTTAAAAAACTTGAAACGCAAAAAATTATTAATTCTCCAAAAATTAAATCAGAAAACTTTAACCAAAAAATTCACTCATATTTTTCTACAATTGAAAAACCTATTTTGATTGTCCTAGACTCATTTGAGGCTTTAACAGACGAAAACAAAAAAGACGTAATTGACTTTATATTGCATTTAACAACATTCCAAAAAGTAAAAACAATACTTATCGGAAGAACTTTTAAAGCGTCTTTATTCCCTGAAAATTATCCACTTGACAGGGTTACAACAAATCCATTGGATAAAGAACTTTTTGAAAAATACTTAAAACAACACAAAATAAAATATAACAAAAAAGTTCTTGATGATTTGTATAAATACACAAGAGGATACCATTTCTTTATCGTTTTAACCTTGAAGATAATGGAAACAAAAGAACTTCAACCTGAAACTTTCTTAGAAAATTTCAAAAAAAGTTTCATGAATTTCTACGAATTTTTGGAAAAAGAATCAATAGATTTAATTCCTGCAATTGCTGTTAGATTTTTCTGGATGTTATGCCTATTCAGACACGGTATGAGCATTCAACTATTGAAACAATTGCACATGTACGATGAAGAAACTATTAACATTTTGCTAGAAAACAAAATTCTTACAAAAGATAATAACCAAATTTACGTACAAGACTACTTTAAAGAGCAAGTAGATGTTTCTATTCCACAAAATGTTGCGGTAAAACTTCACCAAAATATTATTGATATTTATGAAACTCAATTACCATTAAAACCACTTGAAAGAACAATTTTGCTTTCTCGTCAAACAATGAGAAAAGAGATTGAATATCACACATTATTCTTGCCGAAAAAAGTTAACCCAACAGACCTTTCAAACGGTGGATTGAGTTATGTTTCATACTCAAAAGAAAAATCTCTTGATATGAAAGAACATTCAATCAACAACTTACCACCAAAAGCCCCTCAACAACAGGCTAACGGTAATGCTCAACCTCAACAAAAAAATGGTCAATGGATAGAATCAAATAAAACTTCAACACCTCAACCTCAAAACGTTAATATCAACGTTGATTTGAGCAAATTAGGATTTGACGAAAAGGATTTGCCATTTAAGTTAACTCAACAAGAAATGGAAATGCTTGCGGCTAGTGTGGAAAGCGTAAAAGATGCAACTCAAAACACACCTGAAAATATGCCGAATATGACAATTAATATTCAAAACGGTCAAAACCAAGGTGTGGCACAACCTGAGCAAAACACAGAAGAAAAAGTTTCACTCGAAGATATTTTAAAATATGCTAAAGAGCAAGAGGCTCAATATCAATATCCAAAGATGATTGAGTTGTATCATATCGCTCTAACTTATACAGATTCTAACGATTACTATACTCATTTACCAGTAATTTATACAAAATTAGGTTACGCATATCAAAAAATGTCAAACTGGGAAAACTCTCTAAAATACTACGAATTAGCAAGAGAATTTTACGAACAAACATTAGAAAAAGCAAAAGAAAATTATATAAAACTTAGTATTGCAAACATTTACTACGAAACATACAAGCAAGATAAGGCTAGAACTTACTTGATGGACATCATCAATTCAGACAACATGCCAGAAGTTTTGACAACAAAAGCATATATTGCTTTGGCAAACCTTGAAGATAGCCTTTCAAATATCAATAGTGCTTATGAATATTACAAAAAAGCAATTTCAATCTCACGTCCTGCAATGGATACTGAAACATTGTCTGAACTTTACTTTAAATATGCCTTAGTTGCTGACGACAAGGGGGATATACCTGTTGCACTAGAATATTACCAAAAATGTATTGATTTGAGCAGTGATGAAAACTTAAATAAATACTTATCTGCGGCATATTCAAATATTGCAACATTACATCTTGAAAAGAATGAGCGAGAAATTGCTGCAAAATATTTCTTAAAAGCATACGAACTTGATGAAAAGAACAACAACTACGACGGAATGTATTTCTCTGCATCAAAACTTGCACAAACAGAACAAAAAGTTTCAAAAGAAAAAACAATTGAATACTTAAACAAGGCAAAAGAATGTGCTGAAAAATTGAATGATACATTCTATATGGCATCTGCAACTCTTGCGGCAGGCGATTACTATTACAGCCAAAAGGATAACGAACAAGCCTTGTTAGAATATCTAAATGCTTTTGAAATTGCAAAAAATGACTTTAGCAGAGATAATTTGAGCAAAATTCAAATGCGTATTGATGACATCAAATTCAGAATTGGCACAGCAAGATTTCAACAAATTGAAACAGAGTTCAAAAATGGCAAAAAACCAAGCATTTAGCGAATATAAAAAATTATTCTTAGAAAAAAATCAAGTTTTAAATTTGATTTCTAAAAATGATGAAAAATTTTTGGAAGAAAAACACATTTTCGACTCTTTAGCAATAAAAATGTTCTTTGACAAATACAAATTTACACCAAAAACAATGCTTGATATCGGTACTGGCGGAGGATTTCCAGCATTGCCAATAGCAATAGAGTACCCAGAAATTCAAGTTACTGGAATTGATAGTATTCAAAAAAAGATTAGAGCAATTTCAGAAATTGCAACAGATTTGAAACTTAAAAATTTTCAAACAATTTGCGATAGAGTTGAAAATATTAACGACAAAAAGTTTGATTTAATAACAAGCCGTGCCGTTGCAAAACTTGAATTAATTGTGCAATACGCAATGCCACTTTTGAAAAAGAACGGATATTTAGTAGTTTACAAATCAAAAACAGCACAGGAAGAAATTAAACAGGCAGAAAAAGTTTTAAAAAAATTTAAAGCAAAAGTTGTTGACGTGATAGAATATAAATTACCACTGGAAGAAGTTTTTGAAAGGAATTTGGTAGTAATAAAATATGTCTAGTATTCGTCCATTTTTGCCAATAATAATGCTTACTATTTCAAATGTTTTTATGACATTTGCATGGTATGGTCATTTGAGATTTAAAAGCACAACTTTGTGGATTGTAATCCTTGTAAGTTGGGGGATTGCATTTTTGGAATACTGTTTTCAAGTTCCCGCAAACAGAATCGGCTCAGAATACTACTCTGCAGCACAATTGAAAACTATTCAAGAAATCATCACTTTGATAGTATTTTCTGTTTTTTCAGTGCTTTATTTAAAAGAACAATTCAAATGGAATTACCTTGTAGGCTTCGTTTTTATTATTCTTGCAGCCTTTTTCATTTTCAAAAAATGGTAATTTTATAGAAATCCTGTTTTGATTGCACCTTTACCGAATTTTGCTTCAATTTTGTCGATTGACGCAGATAATTTGTCAGATTTTTCGTTAGAATTATTGTCAAAAAGTCCGCCTTGAACGTATTGGGCAGAGGATAAATTCATAAAATAAACTCCTGTTGAACGATACAACAATTCTGGATTATAAATTTTTTCAAACAGAGCAAAAATCGGTTTTGAAATCTCTAACTCCAAATTAATTGGACAATCAAGGTTTTTCTTATCACTATAAACTACAAAATCTTTGGTTTTTAGCATAACTCCAACTTGCGAAGTTTTTACATTATGCTTACGCATTTTTCGGCAAGCATCTTTTATGTGCTTATTCAATTCGTTTTTCAAATATGCTACATCATTTGTTGCTGGTGCAAAAGAACTTGTTTCTTGTATTGATTTTGGTGCTTTGTATTCAGGTGAAATTTTATTTATTGTTTCACCCAAAAGTTCGTGCTTAAGTTCAACAATCGAGATTGAAAACTTGTTTTTAAGCCACTCGTCAGGTTTTTGAATAAATTCCGAACAAGTAATAATTCCTTCTTTGTTTAAGGCAACCTTCATTCGTCTGCCAATGCCTGCAATATCTTCAATTTTAGTCGTAGGTAGAACTTTTTTTAGTTTAGATTTTCCAATTAAATAAACCCCGCCCTGATTTTTAGCATAATCACTTGCATATTTTGCCAAAGTCTTTGAAGAACTTACCCCTATGGAAACAGGGATATCAACCTCCTCTAAAATTCTTTGTCTTAAATATTTTGCTAAATCATAGTAATTTTTTTTGTACAACTTGCAAAGTCCGGTAAAATCAACGTATGCCTCGTCGATAGAACAGACCTCAACATTTGGACTGAAGTCTTTCAAAACTTCAACTACACGATTAGAAAATTCTTTGTATCGTTCGTGATTTCCCTCAATGTAAATAACGTTTTTGAACTCTTTTTGTGCCATAAAAACAGGGTAACCCATAGGTAAACCAGTCTTTTTTGCTTCTTTTGAACGAGAAACGACACACCCATTCACGCCTCCTGTAACACAAACGGCTTTTCCTTTCAATTCAGGTGCTACCGCCTGTTCACAAGACACGAAAAATGAATCACAATCAACTAACGCATAAACTTTTTGCATAACGATATTATAACATTTGATTTCTTTACAAACAAGTTTTTTTATGGCTTAATGAACTTGTATAAACTTCACTACAAGAAGTTTTTAAGCGGTACAAAAAAGAGAAAAGAGTTAATAAAAAATGAAAAAAATCGCATTAGTTAACCACGGTTGTGCAAAAAATTTAGTAGATTCAGAATTAATGCTAGGAATTTTGGCAAAAAAAGGATATGAAATTACACTTGACGAAAACGAGGCTGAAATCGTTGTAGTAAACACTTGCTCATTCATTCACGATGCAGAAAAAGAATCTGTAGATTCAATATTGACTCTTGTTAACGAGGGCAAAAAAGTTATCGTAACAGGTTGCCTACCTCAAAAGCATAAAGAAGAATTAAAAGAAGCAATTCCTGAAGTTGTTGCTATGATTGGAACAACAGATTTTAAAGAAATTGCAAAAATCATTGATAATCTAATCGAAAACGACTTTGAATACGTTTCTGAGGTATCAGAATTTCCAAATTATTGCTACCCAGAAGACGTAGAAAGACAACAAATTACAGTAGGTTCAAGTTCTTACATAAAAATTGCAGACGGTTGCAACTACAACTGTGGATACTGCATTATTCCAAAATTAAGAGGAAAATGCCACTCAAGAAAAATGGAAGATGTCGTAAAAGAAGCCAAAAAACTTGCAGACAAAGGCGTAACAGAAATTGTTTTAATTGCACAAGACACAACAAGTTACGGTGTTGATTTGTACGGAAAACCAATGCTTCCTGCCTTACTTGAAGAATTAAACAAAATCGAAAATATTTCTTGGATAAGAATTATGTATGCATACCCAACAAACGTTAACGACGAACTTTTAGACAAAATTGCTAACCTTGACAAAGTTGCAAAATACATCGATTTACCATTGCAACATTCAAATATTGATATGCTAAAAGCAATGTGCAGACCTGCTTTCGATTACAGAACATTAATCAAAAAAATCAGAGATAAAGTTCCAAATATTGCAATAAGAACTGCATTTATCGTGGGTTACCCAACAGAAACAGAAGAACAATTTGAAGATTTATATAAATTTGTTGAAGAAATGAAATTTGACAGAATGGGTGTATTTGAATATTCAAAAGAAAAAGGAACTATTTCATACTCAATGAAAAACCATATTCCTGCAAAAACAAAACACGCACGATATAAAAAATTAATGGAATTACAACAAAAAATTTCTACAGAATTAAACAAAAAATACGTAGGTCAAACAATCCCTTGTATTATCGAGGGATATACAGATGACGGATTTGTAATGGCTCGTTCAGAACACGATGCACCTGAAATCGACGGTATGGTTTACATTAAAACAGATAAACAAGTCGTTCCAGGGGATATCGAAAACGTAAAAATTACATCATCTACAGAGTACGATTTGTACGGAGAAATTTAACCTACAATTCAGAATTGAACATGCTTTCACGAATTTGTAACGAAATTGTTACAAATTCGTATTTATTAATATAAAACACTTTCAGACCCTCTCTATACCATGGTTTCACCTGATTAGGCAATTATTTTCAAAAAAAATACTTTATAAAAGTACGAGAGATAATGAGAGGATATTTAGATGTCATTGAATTTTAATACAAACATGTATAGTATATACACTGACCCAACATTTACGACTTCACAACGTGCGTATACAACAAATCCAATGTTGGCTTTATATCCATCATTATTTGCGATGATGCAAAATAACACCTTTGCAGGTGCTTATGGACTTGGCGGTTTGACAAATCTTGGAACAATGAATGGCGATTTAATGCGACCACAATGGATGCAAGATATGGAAAATCCGTATAAATTAAATCAATTTGATTTTACTCAACTTTATACATATAATCCATTTTCACAAGGTACTGTTGCACAACAAGGAACAACTGGAACTCAAGCCGGTGCAACTACTGGTACTGGAGCAACTGGAACTCAAGCAGGTACTCAACAAACTGGTTCTTATGCAATAAACCCATTTATGGGTAACTATGCAGACCCTGTTGCTTTGGCTCAAAACTATGCTCAAGCAACAACTCTTGCACAAAACTACACTTTTGGTAATGTTGGACAAACTGCAAGTCAACCTCAAGCAGGTCAAGTTGCCGGTCAACAAGGTACAGTTGATGAAACTACACAAAAATTGAATATGTACGGCATTTCATCTACAGGTGATAAAGAAAAAGATGCAAAAGCATTGAAAAATGCAGATGCAAAACAAAATAAAATTGAAACAGAAGCAGCAAGTATTGCCGAAGAGTGTTACGTTGCAATGAAAGGTGCCGGCACAGACAACTCTAAGTTAAAAAGTGCCGTTGCTAGAATAAACAAAGATAACATTTTATACATACTTGAGGCTTGGAACACAAACTTTGCTGACTCAATGGACGGTGAAAGTTTAATTGAATCAATCCAAAACGAACACTATACTGGTTGGTTTGGACATCAACAAGAAGATTTAGAAAACCAAATTGCTGATGCTTTATTCAAAAAAGGTCAAGAATTAGGTTTGAAAAACGAAAGCCACGCATTCAGAGCAAAAGTAAACGCAGAACACTCTGCTTGGTTCACATCTGATTCAACAGTACGTACTGCATTTGATAACATAATTCAAGCAGTATCGACAAAAGATGCACAAGTTAGAACAGAAAAAGCACAAAGGGCTTATCAAAACAACAAATAAATGATATAATAGGAATAAGGAAACATAAAAGGAGACAAAAATGAACGCACCAAATCCGTTAAAAAGTGCTTGCGATAGAGCAGGGTACGACTTTAACAAATTACCAAAAGGAGCAACCGACGTCAAAAAGAATGACGACGGCACGTATACTATTACCGTAGACGGTCAACCTCAGAAGTATAATAAAGACGGAAGCGTATTTTCACAACCAGCAGATAGTACTCCAACAACACCTGCTGCAGGCGATGGAACTAGACCTGCGGACAATCGTGACGGAAACGGCGACCATAATGGAAGCGTATTTGGTCAAGGTAGCAGAGACAATGCCGGTGGAGATATGACAATCACCAATGTTGGTGCGGGTTATGATATTGACCCTAACTTGTTTATGGGTTCGGCAATGAACTTTGATGCTTCAACTCAAATGGCTAGCAATATGCCGTTTGGCTTGGGTGCAGTATTTGGACAAGGCAACATTGCACAATCTCTTCAAAGTTTCTTAAATTCTGTTTCGTTCAACTTTGATTTTAGCCAAATAAATATCCAAAGACAACAGCAACAAACAATTGAAGAGGCTCAACGAGCAGCAGCCCAAGGAACAACTACAGGTTCAGCAACAAGCGGAAGTGCAGAAGTTGAAACTGATAATGGAGATAAGACAACCATTGATAATCTTGCAAAAGAAAAAGGTTACGAAAAAACAAATGTCGACGGTGTTTATAAAAAAGGCGACAAATATTATAAATATGACGCAGACAAAAAAGAATTTGTAGAATGCAATTCTGACGCTTCAACTATAACAGAAGCACAAAGAAAAGAAGAGGCTAAAGCAGCGAAAAAAGCGAAAGCCGAAGAAGAAGCAGCAGCACTTTCAGAAGATTTGTTTGATGCAATGAAAGGTGCAGGTACAAAGAATAAGAAACTTGCAGAATCTGTTGGTAAAATAACAAAAGACAACGTTATCGAAGTATTTGATGCTTGGGAAACAAACTTCTCAGACTCAATGGACGGCGAAAGTTTAATTGAATCTATCCAAAACGAACACTTTACAGGTTGGTTCGGCAATCAACAAGAAAAAGAAGAAAGTATGATTGTTGATGCACTTTACAACAGAGCAATGGACTTAGGCTTGAAAAACGAAGCAGCCGCATGTAGAGCAAAAGTAAATGCGGAACACAACTCTTGGAGTTCTAGTGATGACACTGTAAAAACTGCAATTCTAACATTGGTTAACCAAATCAAAGCAAAAGAAGCAGGTGTTTCATACGCAGCACTTCAACAGGCTCAACAAGCACAGCAAGCACAACAGTAATAAAATAAAAAATAAAAGAACGGCGACGATGAAAATTTCATCGTCGCCGTTTTATTGTAAAATCTATAAATTTAAGATACCGCAACGGAGTGCGGTATGACGAGTCCGAACAGAGCAATGAGCGAAGCGAAAGGTGAACAAACATAAACGGAAATGTCGAATTTCCGTTTTGGTTGTGAACGGTTGCGTTTAACGTGAGGACGATACACGAGAAAGATACCGCAACTACCCATCAAACTTCGTCATTCCACTCTGCCGAATAAACGATTAATAATCGTTTATGAGAGGCTTGTTACGGAATCTATAAGCATGAGTATTAGATACCGCAATGCATTCACTTCGTTCATTTATGCGGTATGACGAGTCCGATACACTGGAAAGATTCCGTCATGCCGTACTTGTTACGGCATCTTTTTCATGATTTTAATTCCGTAATTCCGCAACGGAATGCGTTAATAAAATTAAAAACTAATGAGTTCTACGAGTTGTAGTATTTTCAAAAATATTTCTAGCATTACTCATAGCGATTGTTTTTAGGGAACAAACACCATAATTTCTATCAAGAACACCTAGACTTGCTAATCTGTTAAGCAAAAGTTCATTTAACTCGTCAGGTGCAATAAAAAGAGCACAAGATTTGTCGCAAACCATATTTTTAAATGGGCAATTTTTTTGATTTTCATTCATTTGAGGTACTCCTTTTAGACAAAAATTGTAATACAATGTAAATACATGATAGTACATTTTTTAGTAAAATAAAATTTGTTAACTTTTGTAAAATCAGACTGAAATCCATGCAATTTCTGGGCTTTAGATGTTTTTACATGCATGTATAGGAGTAGTGTACAACTACGTAATTAGGCAAACTTACAGAAATGGAGTCGCTTATGTATCCAAACGGATCAGTAACTAGAGGTGGCGGAGCACCAGCACCAGACTGGCGAGCAAAGTTACCTGACGCATTAAAAACAAAAGTACCTGACGGTGCAGACGGATTTATAAAAGACGGCGATGTTATTATCTTCACTAAGGGTGGTGAAGCAGTTGATGGTGGAAAATTTAACCCAGACGGCTCAAAATACAACCCAGCGACATCTGAAAATGCCAACCCTGAGGTGAGAACACCATCAGGAACTACTCCTGCTGGCGACGGTAGGGGCAGTGCTGGACGTACAGGTGCAGGAAACGGCAATGGCGGTTCTAGTTCACTATTCAATTATGGATTTAGCAGTGGTAACACTGGCGATTTAACTGCAAATTTTGTAAACGGTAGTTATAATATTGACCCTAACAAGTTCATGGGTGCAGCAATGGGCTTTAATGCGATGTCATCACTTGCTCAAATGATGCCATTTGGACTTGGGGCTGTATTTGCTAATAATAGTGTTGGTACAGCACTTAACGGATTTATGAAATCGGTAAGTTTCAACTTTGACTTCAGCAAATTTTCAACATCTGCATCTACTGGTGATGATACTGTTAGCGGTGGCAGAGAAGATGACAGTGAGGGTGCAGTAGCACCAACTGGCGGTGGCGTTGCAGAATTAGCAAAATCTCGTGGCTACGCACCAACTGACACTGACGGTGTATATAAAAATAATGGCAAATTCTATAAATATGACGACAAATCAAAAGAATTTGTTGAATGTAAGGCTGACGGCACTGCATTAGGTTCAGCAGAACAACCTGCTGCATCTGAAAGACCTGCTGCAGCAGAAGATGCAACACCTGTAGATAATACACCAGCCGCAAGTGGCAATGAATATAATGTATCAAGACACTCTGATAAAGTATTTTGGAAAAAATCAGGTGGAACTACAAAATACTATATTGACCAAAACGGCAGAAAAGTAGAAATTAGCGGTTACGACGGCAAAACTTATACTTTGAACGGTAAAACTTATGATGCAAAAACTGGTCAAGAAATAAAAGAGGAAAAAACTGCAGAAAAACCTGCAACCGCTCAAAAACCAGCAGCACAAACAACACAAAGAAAACAACCATCGGAATCATGGTTGAGTGCAAATGGATACACCCATGCTGGCGATTTCTATAGAAAAAATGGCAAATTATATGCTTACCACCCTGGAAAAAAGGTAATGGTAGCAACTATAGAAGTATACTCTGGTAGTTACTATAGAGGAGGTCCGACAACAATGGATCAAGATGGTCATGTTATGGGCAGACATACTTCTGGAGCAAATGCAGGTTCATATACAGATGGAAGAGGGTCATATACTGTTCCTGGACACAATTATGGAAACGGTAACGCAATCGTAAAAGAACCAACAACAAGATCTAGCGTAGATAGTGATGCTCAATTCCAAATCAATGGCGGAAAATATAACTTACATTATGACGGAACAACTCTTGATTACTATGACATAACAGGTAATCGTTCTACAATGCAAAACAAAAAACATGCGTTTGTAAATTCAGACGGATCATTTAATTACAACGCAGGAATGTTTAATGATTACAAGCACCCTGTTAAACTTGAAAAAACTGGTGGCAGTGGAAACAACGAATTTGACGGTTGTACATTAAAACCTATTACAGACCAAAATGGATACAAATGCCTATGTGTTGAAAAGAACGGTGTATACTACGACTTCGGCACATTGATGAGAACAGGTAAAAAAGTTTCAGTTAGACCTGGAACATTCATAAGCCAAGGCTAAAAATAAAATAATATAGCAGAAAATAAAAAAGAGGTAATTTAGGTTACCTCTTTTTTTTTGAATAAATTCAATATGTAATGTCATGCGGGACTTGTTACGAAATCTAAAAGCATGAGTAAAAAATACCGCAATGCAAATAGATACCGCAACGGAGTGCGGTATGACGTAAAATTATCTAGTTCCAATATCTCCAACCGCTTAAGTAATAATTCAATATTTCAGGTTTATCTAAAGTTGAGGCTTTAATATTATCTCTCAAAACATCTTTTTCTATATGAAACAAACTCTTTATTGAATCATTATCCAAGAATTTAGTCTTAATTCCATTTATTTTTATACTGTTTTCATCAATCGGTCTATTACCAGCAAGCATAAAGCCCCAATCCCCGAATGACGGAACATAAGTATGATATGGTTTTGTATACTTAAATCCTGCAGATTTTAACGATTTTTCTATGCACCAATAAGCCTCAGGTGAGAAAAATGGACTTGTTGATTGTGTTACAACAATACCATTTTGTGCAAGTTTTTGTTTTACAACCTTATAAAACTCTTTGCTATAAAGTCTTGCAAGCGATGAGTTGTTTGGGTCTGGCAAGTCAATAATGATTACGTCGAAATATTCTTTTGCGTTTTCTAAGAACTTGAACGCATCTTCATTCAATATCTTAACTTTCGGATTTTCAAAACTGTGTTCTGAAAGTTCAGCCATAATTCTATTATTAACTGCCAAATCTGTCATTTCTTTATCTAAATCAACAACCGTAATATGTTTAACTTCAGGATATTTCAACAATTCTCTTGTTGCTAAACCGTCGCCACCGCCCAAAACAAGGATATTTTCACGATGTTTAACCAAGTTCATCGGAATATGTACCAAAGCCTCGTGGTATCTATATTCATCTATTGTTGAAAACTGAACGTTTCCGTCAATAAACAATCTTACATCTGCTTGATTTTTTGTAATTATCAATTTTTGGTATTTTGTTTGTTTTGAAAATACTACTCTATCATCATACATTGAGTTTTCCAAGTACATAGAAATTTCTTTTGAGAAAATAAACACTCCGATAAGTAACAATCCAATTAAAATACCTTGAATTCTCAACATCGAACGACGTTTTTTAGTCAATTTATCTTTAAACCAAATAAATGTTAAAAAGCCTACAATCAAGTTTATCAAACCAGTTGAGATAGAACTATTAAACACCCCTAAAAATGGCAACAAAATGAATGGAAATGCTAAACTTGCAAGAAAAGCACCCAAATAATCTAGCGATAAAACATTTGAAATGTTCTCTCTAAGTTGGAAATATTCTTCCATAATACGTGTCAAAAGAGGTATTTCAAGCCCAATCAATGTACCGATTGCGATAATCAAAATACACATTATCGGATAATAGAAAAATTGTATTGAATAAATAAAATACAAAATAGGTACTGACAATCCACCAATAATCGCCAACAAAACCTCAACAAGAATGAACCAGTAAATCAAGTTTTTATTAAAAAATCTTGATATCAAAGTCCCAATACCCATTGCAGTCATTGTTAAACCAATCGTAATTGAGAATTGTTTTATACTATCACCAATAAAATATGATGAAATACTTCCGATTAAAAGTTCATAAATAATTGTGCAAAATCCTACTGCAAATACGCAGAACAATAGGATTGACGCATCTTTTTTTGTTAAAACGCTTTTATTTTCCACCGTGAATACCTTTTTGTGAGAATCTAGAACCGCTTACGCTGTTTTCTCTAACACTTGAGCCATAATAATGGTCATATCTACTGTAATAATAATATGAATGGTGGTGGTGATACCCTCTATACCCTGGGTAACCATAACCTTTTTGTGAATAAACTCCACAAGCAAAGTAAACAATTACAAGTGTGATTATTAATGCTACATAGCAAATGAGATTGAATAATTTATTAGTCATCGCTCATTTCCTCCAGTGCATCATTTAATTTATCCATCATTTCTGATACCCACTCTTTGTTCAAAAGAATAAAGAACGTATAAACCAAAACTAATAGCCATACCCCAACCATAAAGTATGGAATACCGCTACCTTTTTTAACGGTAATCTTTAGTCCTACAGAACTCATTGCATTTTCTTCAGTGTGGAATTGAATATAATATTTTCCCTCTTCTGAAAATGTCAAATAGGCTTTCATATCTCTATCAGATTCAGACCAATAGCCCTCTGAGTCATAACCGTCTTCGTGCCAAAGTTCTTTTCCGAATTCATACAATGTTTCTTTGTCTTCATCTAAAACTTCGCCAGAGAAATAAAGACTCATATTATTTGCCCACATACGAGGTTCAATACAACAAATTTTTGTTTGCCCCTTTTTAACCACGATTGGTCCATAAGTCGAACCCTCGTCTAAATTATATGTTTTTGAGGCTACACTTTGAGATGAAACACTAAAATATGTCGCAAAACAAATTGCACAAAATATTGCAATGATTAGCATTAAATTGTTATAGAAATAATTTGTTTCTTTTTTCTCTTTTGGGTTTACTATCATAACTTCCGCCACTCAATTTCTATACAATACTTACCAAATCTACCATAAAGAAAATCAAAATGGCAAAACTTACGATTACAAAGGCTTCCGCCAAACCGCAAGCAACATTATTATTCTTAATTTCTTTTTTAATATTGATTGATTTTACAACCATTCTGTCTAAAATGAAAGCCACACTTGGCAATAACAAAATAATTGCAGTTAAATCAATGAAATACAACAACAAACCGTGTTGCCAAGTCCCAATATCACCGATAGTTGCACGCATCAAAATCAAACCGATTGCGATGATATTACCACCGAAAGCAACCCCTACGGCTACGTTATCTTGTTCAATTTCGTCTAGCAACGAATATGGAGTTAATTTGTCATATATTTTTGCAAACACAATCAAGAAAAGCATTCCTAATGTGTAATAAACGATTGATGAAATTAAACCGTACCAACGACCGTGTGTAGCAAGGGTATCGCCAGTAACACAAGCCGAAATAATCAAGCCTGATGCAACATACATACCAAAATAAACTGCAGCAGTACCGATATTTCTATCTCTTACAATTTCATCTTCGTTATTGAATTGGTGTAAAATAGTTTTTTCAACAATAAAACCTGAAAATAACATCAACAATACACCTAAAATCGCATAAACCAAATAGTAAATTAGGTCGTATCTCAATAACATTGCAGAATCGCCAACATAAGCACCGATTAAAATAGCAACGTTACCAAATAAAAATCCGCAATATGGAATTACAGCAGTAACGTTTCCACCACGGATTTCATCATACATATTATATTTAATCATTTTTGTATAAAGCCATTTTGCAAAGATTAGCACTAGGCACGATAAAACGATATAAATTAAACTTACAATAATTGGATTCATTATTTATTTACCTCATTCCCTGTTGAATAAACTGTAATTGCTGACGGTTTAATAATTTGAGAATAATAAGCCAATGTATCAGGTTTGTTTCCGTCGTTAATCCAATTTTCTACAGAAATCATATATTTTGGGTATTTAACAAAGTCAAAATATTGAACTTTTTCTTTATGTTGGTCGTCGCAATGTTTGTAGAAAGTCGCAACACCTGAATCTTTGTAATAATATATTCTGTTTCTGAAAATTACACTACCTTCTTCGTTTTCGTCAATCATTTCATATGAATCAGACGGCTCAATCTGTGCACTTGGAACTTTTTCCAACACAACAGAAACGACTAAATCGTCGTCGTCATCTACGTCAACCCAAACTTTTTCGCCGTCATTTCTTACACATTCAAGTTCATACCAACTGTAATCACCTTCCATGTATAAATTTCTGCCGATAACTTTTAAGTCTAAGTCTTGGTCATATCCGTCAACATTAGCAAGTTTGATAACTCCGCCCTCTTTAACGTTTTGGATAATCAACAAATCTTCACCGTATTTTGAAGTATTTTTCTTTATATCAAAGTTTCTTTTTGCTATTGCAATAACTGCAACAACTGCAAGAACCAATCCTATTGCTGAGAATGCACCAGTTGATGCAGGTACAGCACAAGCGAATATGGTTAGGATAAGAACGCCATAAATAATTACGTACATTTTAAAAATTTCCTTTATTTCTTAATTATATTAGTTTTACTAGTTTTGATTTTCAATATCTTTTTGTTCTATCAAATATTGAGGTGCAATTTGTTTTTTCAATTCTAACAAGTTTTGTTGAACTTCATCAGAATAAGTTGTACCGATTGCAGCATTGATTTCTTTGTCAATATCTGTTTCAATAGTAGTCATTTCTTCGTATGCTTTCGCCATAGATTCTTCTTTATTTACTTTTTCTTTCATATTTTCAAGAAGTGCTTGAGCATTGTTACCACTCATTGAAACCATTTGTTGGTTAATTTTCTTTGAAGTAACTGCAACTTTATGACGTGCTTTTAATGTATTTAATTCACTTTCCCAATTTTGAATTTGTTCTTTTAAGTTAGCAATTTTGCTTTCCATTTTTTCACTCATTGCATTGTAATTTTTGATATCCAAAGTGTATTTTTTAATATTTTCAATTGCTGTTTGTTTTTTCTTTAATGCTTCTGAAGCCAATCTATCAGCATCATTTTGGTTTAAATCACCACTTTGAGCCTTTTGTAAAATAGTCAAAGCCTTTTTCTCATAATCTTTTGCGATTTCTGTTTGTTCAGTAATTTTTGATTGAGTATCAATAGCCAAAGATTTAATTTCAGCAAGACCTTTCATGCTTGTATCATAATCTTTTTTCAAATCTCTAATTGCTTGTTCTGCCATTAAGATTGGGTCTTGAATATGGTTTACAAATGCATGTAAAAAAGATTGAATTACTTTAAATAACTTTTGAAATAAGTTCATTATCTACTCCTCTTCTGTATTATCACTGTATTGTTTTTCAAAATATGCGTATGCTCTGTTAACCAAATCAATGCGTTTTAAGGCTTTTGTTTGTTTAACTTTATCATCTGCAAAATTTTCAGGATTAAACTTTTTAACCAATGCTTCGTAATGAGCCTTTATTTCATCAAAACTTGGTTTTTCTTTAAATCCCAAAACTTTCAAATAATGTTCGTCCAAAGAAACTTGCTCATCTTCTTCAGGAAACAAAGATTTTCCGTATGCTTTTTCCGCTTCTTCTAGTTCTGCGTCCATTTGAGCATAAGCATCTACCAACGGAATATCTGGTTTTTCAACTGCTGATTTGATTTTGTCTACAGCACCTTTAATTAGGCTTTTAATGTTATCTATATCTTTCATTTCTTGATTATAACAGACATTTTAACATTTTAAAGCCAATATTAAGTTATATAAACTTTTGTCATAAGACAAAATAAGTTTAAAAACGTTTAATAGAAATTCTTTTTTTACGGCATCATCATTAGACAAAACTAATTTTGAAAATTTTAGCATCTCAATTTGAAGATATTCTTGCAAAATCATTGAAGATGTTATTTTTGTCATAATTTTTGTTGCATAATCAAAGAAATTAGGGTGTTGGGCAAACATTTCAAACCACTCGTTTGTCAAATCAATAATCGGTTGAATTTTCCTTTTTTCTTCAGTCAGAATTTCTATAGAAGCCTTTTTTACAATATCTGGAACATCTGCATTTTTAATTAATACAGACTTCAAGACTTCGTCAATTTGAGGATTTTCTTCTGAAATTTTTTCTAAAACTTCTTCAAGTTGCATATAATTCATTTTGCTAATATATGCACCAAAAGTCGTCAAATTGTACAAGTTCGAAACTTTATCTTGAGCAAATAGCAATTCAAACTGTTTGATAAAACTTGCATAATCAACCCTTGTTGAAACATATTCGCCCGAGATTGATTTTACCGTTGTTGTATTTCTTATTGAACCCTGAATTTTTACCGAACTTTGTGTATTTGCAACCGCAATTTGTCCGTCGCAATAAACGGTATCATTTTTGAATGCCAAATCTACTCCTGCAAAAATTATGTTTTTAAATCCCATAAATTTTGCACATCGGTATGCACAAATTGCACTTGTACCACCTGTTTCAAGAGTTTTTACCACATTTTGTAATTTCGCTTGCAACTTTCTGCTAAACAAACTATTTTCTGAATAATATGTGAAAAAGTTTTTGAAAGGGAGTTTTTTTATGTAATTATCTGCCTTTATATCAGCAATAACGTTAACATTGCTGAGGTGATTGAAGCGAAGAATTCCGCA
>CAVFCO010000079.1:0-9374 GCA_963620955.1 Alistipes senegalensis
ACTTTTTGTCCTTTATAGGACTACATGTTTCCATAAACTTCTAGTTTCTTTTGTTTTCATCACTTCTCATCTCGACACAATTACACTTGTGTTGAGATAAAATTAAACCTTTATGAACACTAGATTTTAGCCAATTTTCGATTAAAAATTTTTAATAAACTCAACAAAAATTAAAAAGTTCAATTAGAAAAAACTTTTTGTGATATAATAGTTTTACAGTTACAAATGAACGCAATTCAACACAAGTGTAATTATGTTGAATTGCGTTTTTGTTGAGATAGACTATCTTACTTTAATACTTTCGTCCATATATTTAATTAACGGATAGATAAAGAATTCAATTATTCTGCGTTTTCCGATTTTAATTTCATTTGTTGTTGTCATACCGAATTTGATTGATTGTTCTTTTCCTTCAACTAAAAGAGTTGTATTTTGGGGCTCAATATATACCTCATAAACAGCCCCTAATCTTTCATCTTCAATACTATTTGGAGAAACAATAGTTACTTTTCCGTTTAAAATTCCGTATTTTTGGAAATTAAAAGTATCAACTTTTATAGATACAGGCATTCCTACCTCAACAAAGCCGACATCTTGGTTTAAAACCTTTGCTTTTACAACCATTTTTGCAGTTTTCGGCACTATTGTCATAATTTTTTCAGCAGGAGTAACTACACCACCAACAGTATGGATAAGCATTTTATTTACATATCCATCAATTGGTGATTTTAATATTTGTTTTTGTTTTTCGATTTGAATTCTTTTATTTCGGATTTGAGAAAGTGAAGCATTTAAAGAGTTTATTTCGTGTGTTAATTCAGTTGTTTCTTTAACGGCATCATCATATCTTGATTGTGGAATTATATCTCTAACAGAATTTAATCTATTTTTAGACTCATTTGCAAGTGATAATTTCGTTCTGTCAGATGCTAATTGTTCCAAAATTCTAGATTCTTCTTCTCTTAAATTATTTAATTCTAGTTCTGGTTCATACTCTGCAGGTGAAACAATTGCGACAGGTTGTCCGATTGAAACATAATCACCTTCTTTAACTTTTATTTCAGAAACCACACCTTTTTCAAGAGGCTGAATAACTTTTTCTTCGCCAGTTGGTATAATTATACCTCTTGACGTTACAACAATATCGACTTTACCCAAATACATCCATAAGCCAGCAATAACTATAAAAACAATAATTAGCCAAAATATTGTATTTCCTATTGGGTTTAATGGTCTTTCTTCGATTTCTGCGAGAAGTGGACGAAATTCGTGTGCATCGTCGTCAGATTTTGGTAATATTAAATTTTTAAATTTATCTAAAATGTTCATTTTTATCCTAACCTGCCTGTGCTAAATATAATTTTTTGTAATAACCATCATGCTTTAATAATTCTTCGTGTGAGCCCATTTCTACAATCTGCCCATTATCAAAACATACAATCACATCACTATCCTTGATAGTTGAAAGTCTATGTGCAATAACAATAGTAGTTCTACCTTTTGAAATCATTGCCATGTTATCTTTGATAATTTTTTCAGATTCATAATCAAGTGCAGAAGTTGCTTCATCAAAAATTAAAATTTTTGGATTAGAAATTAATGCTCTGGCAATAGCGATACGTTGTTTTTGACCGCCTGAAAGACTTGAACCACGTTCCCCTACTTCTGTATCATAACCCTTTGGAAGTTTTGATATAAAATCGTGAGCACCCGCAATTCTTGATGCTTGAATAATACCTTCCATAGGTACATTCGGTCTTGGTAGCGAAATATTGTCTTTAATTGTTCCAGAAAATAAATAATTTTCTTGCAAAACTATACCAATATTTGTTCTTAACCAAACTGGATTAATATTTCTTATATCAATTCCATCAATATAAATTGTGCCTTGAGTAGCATAATATAATCTTTGAATTAATTTTGCGATAGTCGATTTTCCACTACCACTTCTGCCTACAAAACCAATCTTTTGTCCTGCTTTAATATCAAGATTTATATCGTTCAAAACATTTTGTCCTTCAATGTTGTATTTAAAAAACAAATGTTCAACTTTAATATCACCATTTACATGGGTTAAAGTAACTGCATTTTTAGACTGTTGTTCAATAGGACTGTTTAAAATATCGCCAATTCTGTCAACAGCAAGAAGTGTTTGTTGGAATTCATTCCATAAACCAACTAAACGCAACATAGGAGCACTAAATTGACCTGAAAACATCTGAAAGGCAATTAATTGACCTATTGTAAGTTTATTTTCAATAACAAGCATAACTCCGACATATAAAATGGCAATTGTCATACCTTTTTGTAAAAAACCACATATAGAACCTGTAAAATTACCGATAACAGCAAGATTGAAACTAGATTTCAAATATTTTCCCAGTTTATCTTCCCATTTTTTAAACATAGAACCTTCAATGGCAAGAGATTTGACTGTTTGAACACCAGTAATTGATTCAACCAAATACGAGTTAGAATGTGCACCCATTTGGAATTTTTCTTCTAAACGTTCTCTTAGTTCAGGAGTAATCGTTACATAAATAATCGCAATAATTGCCAAAAATCCTAAAGAAATAAAGGTCAATTTTGCACTGTAAACAAACATTATGGCTAAGAATACTAGAGAGAAAAACGCATCAATTAATACTGATACTGATTTATCAGTAATAAATTCTCTAATTCTATCTAACTCTCTAACTCTTGCAGCGATATTACCAACTTGTCTGCTTTCAAAATAAGTATAATACAATTGGAATAGGTGTTTAAATAGTTTTGCACCTAATTTAGCATCAATTTTGTTTGTTGTATGTATAAAAATATAATTTCTTGATAAATTCAATAGCAATTCAAAAATCGCAACCACGATAAATGCAAAAGCCAAAACATCAAGTGTTGCAATAGTTCTATTTACAAGAACTTTATCCAAAATAACCTGTGTAAATAATGGAGTTACAAGTCCGAACAATTGAATTACAAATGAACCTAAAAGAACTTGTCCGATAATTTTTCTATACTTGTAAATTTCAACAAAAAACCACTTAAATCCGAATTTTACATCAGTAACATTATCCTTATGACTCAATACAATAATAAAATCTTTAATTTCTTCTTGAAATTCGTCAATATCATGCACTTCAGGTTGGTTAGCAAGAGGTTTTAGAGTTAAAACTTTGTTTTCACTATGTTTCATACCTAAAATTACACGATAATCTTCATTTTTTAATTGAACAATTGCAGGCATTGGGTAATTTTTTGGAAAATCTTTTATTTTTAGATTTTTCTTTAATTTAACTTTAAACCCTTTACTTTTTGCAACCCTAATCAATTCTTCATTAGAAATTTCAGCATCAGTAATTGCGTATTCTCTAACAACAGAACGCATGTCAACATCGACATTGTTCATTCTTGCAACAATCTCTAGTGATATTAAACCTGTATTTACATTTGTTTGTCTTTCTTCCATTTTTATTAATCCTTGTAATCTGTAAGAATTTGTATTCCTTTTTTAATTGAAGTCGCAGTAATTTTATTTTTCTCTAACTCAATTTCTTGTTGCAAAAGTTCGATTTTAGCATCATTCAAATCCATTGGAGTAGTAAGTTTTTTTGCTACGAGTTTGCTAATAGATTTTTCTTTACTTTTTATAGTGTTTATTGAGTTAGTGTTTATTAGAATTTGTTCATTTAGAAACATCAAATTTGAACGTAGAGTTGAAAGTCTTTTTGTAAAGTCTGCAATTTCATTATCTCTTTGCACTTGTAATTGTTGCAATTCCAAACTTGTTTTTTGAATATTTGCTCTATTCTTCATACCGTCAAAAAGCATCATATTTGCCGAAACACCAACGGTAAAGTTTGACGGTTCAAAATCTTTGTAATGGTCGCCGTAGTTTCTTGGGTCTGACCCATAAAAATAATATCTTGAATAAGCATTAATTTTCGGATAATTTGCACGTTTAGCCACATACAGTTGATATTCTTTTTGTTTTATAAGTTTTTCATTTTTCTTCCATGTAGGAGTTTTAGAATAATCACTAAAAGCATTAACATCAAAATCTGATTTTTTAAAATTAGATACTTTAAGATTTTTCACATTGTAGGTTTCTCCAGTGTAGAACTCAAGCCAATTAACAGATTCAGCCATCATTGATTGAAGTTCAGAGATTTGAATTTTAACTTTATTAACCTTTAATTCTGCATTATCCAATTCAATTTTAGAAATCTCTTTAGCCTCAAATAATCTTTTATTTAGAGATAGAGATTTTTGTTCAAGTGCTAAAATTTGTTTATATAAACCCAACTGTTTTTGATAAAGCAGCAATTTTGTATAAGTATCTAAGACATTAAGACTAACTTCTTGTAATTTTTCTTGTTGTTCGTAATCTTTTGCAGAAACTCCTTCTTTAGAGGCTTTAAGAGTTCCACCTCTAACCCCAAAATCAAAAATATTATAGGTAAGAACAACTCCAAAAACTGATTGAAAACGAGTGTATGGATTGATGAAATTATCACCAATTGAGGCAACAGTAGATTGTCCAATATCTTTAAAATTTTTAGTATATTCTTGACCGGCAGATAAGCCTAATTTTGGGAAATATTCTGAACGGGCAGACCTTACTTCTTGTTTTGCGATTAGAGTATTAAAATCAGCAATTTTTAATTCATAAGAATGTTCTTGAGCCTTTAATAAAACATTTTCAAACTCAAGATTTTCTGTTATTTTATTTTGTATTTTGTTTGGAGTTTTTGTATTGTCTTGTTCGACGATTGCATACACAGGTTGTGATAAACAAAATAAAAATAGCCCCAAAACAAAAAGTAAAATACTTTTTTTCATTCCCTAAAACCACTCTTATTAAAATTAAAAGTTAGTTGGGAAAATCCCAACTAACTTTTATACTTTTAGCAATTCTGCTATGCTACTGTACCAGCACTATAGCATTGCATTAGGCTTTGGATATCTGCTTTGTTACCTGCTGCGATAACTTCTGAAGCAGAATCGTAATTGCCGTTGTTATCAAACCATTGAGCAACAGCTGATTTAATTGTATTAATTTTTTCAACCATACCAACAGTAACACTAGCATCAGAAGTCGAAGTCTTAACTGTTTCAATATTACCAAGACCAGCGCCACCTTCTTTTTTACCGTCAAAGTAATTTTTAACTTCAACATAACCAGATGTTAATTTATTAGCCTTGATAGAACTATCTGAAATGAATTTTAAATCAGTAACATCTGTCATTTCATTAGTTTTATCATAATCAAAGAAGATAGTCATATCTTTAAGAGTAGCATTTGTAAAGTCTAATACATCACTACCACCTAAATCGTTGATAGTAACGATAGTTTTGTTATTCATAGAGTTGATGTTGTAAACTTCATTAGTTTTAGAACCTCTGTAAGCATCGTTACCACCTGTATAAGTGATTTCATTTAAGTATGATGTAGTGATTTTACCTTCACTGTATGTTTGAAGATCTGTTAAAACAAGGTCGTCTGATGTAATTTTAGCTGTTCTCTTAATAGTTGAAGAATCTACAAAATCAAAGTTACTAGAAACTTCAGATTTAAGGTCAGTATCTGCAACAACTCTTGAATATTTACCATCAGCATAAGTGAAGTCTGGTATAGTATTCAAATCACCTGATGTTGTTTCTCTACAGTCAACTAAACCATTATCATCAACTGTTATTAATACACCCGCTTTTACGTCATCTTTTGTTACAAGTCTATCTTCTGCATCTTCTTTAACAATGTAACCTTTGCCGTCTTTTACTTTATAAGATTCCCCCTCAACTAAAGTTATATCTGAGTCAGTTAACTGTTTTGAAACGTGAGATTCATCTACGAATGCCAATCCAGAATCTTTCAAGTCATCTGCTACAACATCTCTTGATAACTTGCCATCAGCATAAGCACACTTTATGTTGCCTGCTTTAACTTCAACCAAATCATCTCCAGTGATTGCTCTTTGAATATGAGTTGTATCACTTTCTACAACTTTGAAACCTTCATCTTGAAGTTCTTGAGTCAAGTTTTCAGTTACTACATCTAAATCAGTATTAGGAGAATCATTCATAATAACTACATCATTACCTGAACCAGTATTTAATTTCATACCATTTTTTGATTCAGAGAAAATAATATTATTACCTTTTGTTGAAGATAAATCTGCTGAATCAGACATTAGTTCAACATTGTATTTTACTTTTTTACTATCTACTACAGTAGCAGATTTCATTGAGTCTGCATTATAAACTGATATTTCATTTTTTCCATCAGAAACAACAACAACATCCGCTTCACTTGCTGTTGTTTCATTGATTTCGTAGCCATCAATTAAATTTTGAGCTTGGTCTGCTAAATTGAAAGTAACAGCACCTGTACCAGCGTAAACAACATCTTTACCAACTACGGCACTTAATGTAGCATTTTTGCGACCTAAAGTGATTTCGTCATTACCTCTTGTACCTTGTATTGTGCCACCTTTTGTACCATCAATAACAAAGACTCTATCGCTAGAAGTATCAAATAAATTGCTGCCATCGATTTCTACATCTGCTAAATCATTGTTTTTGCCAAGATTTTTTAAAGTCAATGAACCGACTTCTGCTTCAATTGAACCATCTATATCAGCAGGAGGATATTCTAAGTATGTTTCAGCCTTATCACCTGTTGCTACTGTTGTTGTAGCACCATTTTCTCTACGAGAAACTGTATCTGATGCTGTTACTGCTTCATCTACTGAAACTGTAGTTTCAGATTCTTGTTCCCATGAGTAAGTACCCTCATCTTCTTTAACTGTATAAGTAGTAGTAGTTTGGTTGAATTTACCTTCGTCATCATAACTAGTAAAATCTGTGTCTTTTGTTTCAGTAGCTGTACCTGCACCGTTTACATATTTGTTATATTCTGTGTGAGCCTTTTTACCAGTTACCTCAGATTCCTCTAAGTATCTAGTCTCTGTTTGTAATGCAACATTTTTCCAGCCGGCATTATTATCAGTTCTTTCATAAGATACTGTAATTTCACGGTACAAACCTTCGTAATTATAACTTTCAAATTCACCATCTTGTTGTCTAGAAAGAGCACCACCGTCTATCTTTTCTACATATTTTGTGCTTGCTGTTACTGCACTATCTACAAGTTCAGAGGTAGCAGTTCCTTCTGCATTCCAACCATCATTACCATCATTTCTTTTATAAGTAGTAGTAGTTTGGTTGAATTTACCTTCGTCAACATAACTATCAAATTCTCTATCTTGTGATGTAGACTCAGTACCATTTACATTTTTTACATATTTTGTGCTTGCTGTTACTGCTTCATCTACATATTCAATTACATCCTCTGACTGGTCACTCCAACCTTCATTACCATCATTTCTTGTATAAGTTTTTGTAACTTTTTTGTATTTGCCTTGATGTTCACCTTCGCCTTCAGCAGTACTATTTGCTACAACTTCAACTTTTGTATATTTAGTAGCTTCAGTATCACCAGTAACTACAACTTTTGTATATTCAATTGCTTCTGTATCATATTTAACATCTTCTTTTAAATATCTAATTGCTACTGTATCACAATCAATTTTTGTTCTTGTATATTCTACTGAGTTAGTAACAGTGTCAGTAATAACGATATCGTTACCTACTTTTGCATAAGATAAGTTCTTTTCTCTACCAGTACCAGCGTATTCAAGATTTAATGTTTCACCACTTGTAAGGTTATAGATATCATCTCCATAAGCACTATTTGCTACTGTTTTTGATGAATAATCAGTAAATTTTAAAGTATTTTCACCAGCACCACCAGTGATATTATCATTAATAATAGAACCTGTGATAGTATCATTACCTTTGCCAGTTTTGATTGTAATTGATTTTAATGCCTTATTTTTAACTTTCAATTGGTCTGATTTAAAACCGCTTAAATCAACTGAATCATTGAAAACAGTACCTTGAATTGTTGATTTTGTAATATTACCATCATGATTTTCTGCTAAGTTGTAATAATTATATAAGTTTTTATTATCTAATAATCCATCATTAATAATGTTTAGACTATCTTTAACTTCATTCTTTTCTACTTGAGCAACATTTACAAATGAAGATTTACCATTGTTTTTGAAATAATCTCTTACTGTAATTGTGTGTTCATTTAATGAGCCCTCACTTGTTAATTTGAATATTGCATCATTACCTTTAATTCTTGTACCTTTAGCATCAACAATCTTGCCTAAGTCTTGTTCAGAATAGATACCTGTAATCTTATTCTTTGATAATTTTGTAGTTGGATCACTTTCATCATAATAAGCGTAACCGTTTTTGTCAATTACTACATTTCCTGCTAATTCATCTGCGTTTAACATCGTTTTTACATTAATTGCCATGATTTCTCCTTCTTTTTATTAATGTCACTACTAATTAATCCAACATAACTACACTTGTGTTGAATTGGGTTCTTTTAAATAACAATACCCGAAAAGGTTGTTTTTAAAGGAAGATAGCCAATATTAAAATATAGAATATTAAAATTTGTAACAAAATAATAAAAAACTTCAAATATTTTTTTTTGTGATATTATTAGAAAATACATACTACATACTTCAACACAAGTGTAGTTGTGTTGAATTGTTTTTTTTGAGTATGATATTATCTCTGTATTACAAGATAAAACTATTATAACTATCGTCAATTTGGTCTTGGTCTATACCAATGTACCTTAAGGTTATATTTGGTGATGAATGATTGAAAATCTTCTGTAACATTGCAACATCTTTAAATTTTTGATAATGATGATATCCGAAAGTTTTTCTTAATGTGTGTGTACCCACTTTGTAGTCAACTCCTGCTTTTTCACAGGCAGAATTAATTATGCGATAACATTGTGTTCTTTCCATTCGGTTATGGAATCTGGATAAAAACAATGGTTCATTATCTTTTCGACCTTGTGTAAATTTATCTAATAATGGTTTTAATTTAGCATTAATGGGAAACCTTTTTGGTTTACCTGTCTTTTTCTCAATTAGATTAATATATGTTTTGTTTTTAACATCTCCAACATTAAGGTTTAGAATATCTGAAATTCTAAGTCCACAATTTGTACCGATAACGAAAAATAACAAATCTCTTAAACTTTGCTGTTTCAAAATCTTTTCAATATTCCTTAAATCACTTTTATTTCTAATAGGTTCAACAATGTTCATAACTTCTCCTTTCTTGATATTTTTAGTTTTTATACTAAAAATATTCAAAAAAGTGAGGTTATAAAATTAAATAAAAATATATTCTTATATTTTTGCAAAATCAATTATGCTATCAAAAGATTTAAAAGTATAAAAAACATTATGAGCATTGTTTTTTAGTTCAACATATTT
>CAVFCO010000080.1:0-1092 GCA_963620955.1 Alistipes senegalensis
TTCGAGGGTTAAGATGTCTAAACAATTTGAACAATTTGAACTTTTATACAAGCAAATTTTGACAACTTCTAACGAAGTAAAAAAAATGATTGATGCCGAAGATTATGAAAGTGTTTTGATTCACGAAAAACACAAAACTCAACTAGTTTCAAAGGTTTCGCTTGTTAAAAAAACTGTTGAACTAACAGAAGAAGAAAAATCTGTAATTGAGGATTTAAAAACTCAAATTCTGAAACAAGAAAAAGAAAATTTAGACAGAATGAAAATATTGCGTGATAAAACTTCTGCTGAATTGCAAAAAGAAAATAGCAAAGAAAAAATTCTTAATAAGTATGAACAAGTTGAAGTTGAAAAAGGTACAATCTGCGATTATATAAGTGATTAAACCTCTTTTTGACACAACTGGCATGAAATTGTGCCAAACAAAAAGTCTTTTTTACTTATCGTTTTAAGTTTATGATTTTCAAAAAGTTTTACTAACTCTTTTTCATTGAAAAAGAGTTTTTTAGATTGAACTAAATATTCGTAAGGTAGATCATTCTTATAAAAAAGTTTAACAAGTTTTGGGATAACAAAGTCGTACACAAGATTTGCAAGGACATTTTTCTTTGCAAAATCAAGGTGCAAAAATTTTCCATTTTGTTTTAAAACCCTATTTATTTCGTCTAAAGCCTTGTCGTAATTTTCAATATTTCTTAGCCCAAAACTTATGGTTACAACGTCAAAAAAGTTATCGTTGAAAGGTAAATCGGTGCAATCGCCCTCAATAAACTGAATATCAGGGTGTTTTTTTCTTGCAATTTCCAGCATTTTAACTGAAAAATCTAACCCGATAACATCAGCCCCATTATCTTTTAAAAATCCCGCAATATCACCAGTTCCAGTGCATAAATCAAGGCATTTGCCTTTGAAGTTGAAACAGTTTATTGCAAGTTTTTTGATAGTTTTGTGTAAGCCAAAAGAAATGATGTTATTGTTGAAATCATATTTTTCAGCAATACTGTTGAACATTTCTTTAATTTTTTGAGGATTTTTGTTCATAATGATATTTTAACTCGATTATTAAGTTTTGTGAAGCGATAAGTTGATATT
>CAVFCO010000080.1:1102-7894 GCA_963620955.1 Alistipes senegalensis
ATAACAAATCATTAAGAAAAAAGTACATTATTTAGAGGATATTGAATAAAGTTCTAAAGTAAAAAGATGAAATTGAAAGAATTTACTCAAAGAAAAAAATAAAAAATACGATAGAAAAAGAGAGAATAAAATAAGCGAGGTGTATTATGATGAACGGATTTAATTCGGTAAATTTCAATAGTAAAATTCCGACTATGACTCAGTCAAATATGGGTTATGGACATGTTTCAAATATTGATAATCCAGTTGGAACTTCAAGTTTCAAAGACGTAATGTCTAATATGGTTTCAAACATTAATGAACAAATGAACAAACCAGATGATTTGTTAGCAAAAGCAGCAAGTGGCTCTCCTGACGTTGATGTTCACGATGTAATGATTGCAATGTCGCAAGCAGAAGTTACTTTGACAGTAGCAACAAATGCTGTTTCAAAAGTCATTCAAGCGTATGATAAAATTGTACAAATTCAAGTATAAAATTGTAATACGAAAATAGGATTAATAATTATTTTAAAGACTGAGCAGGGGAAATATGGATTTCAAACAATTACTACAAAATAAAATGGTTTTATACGGCATCATCGGTGTCGTAGTATTGGTTTTGGCAATCGGCGTAATGGCAGTTGTTATGTCTGCAGGTGGAAAATCTGAGGCTGAAAAAGCAAAATTGGTAGATGAAAAACCTATCAACGAAGATTTAGTATTGTTGACTACAGACAACTTAGGTAAAGCAATTGAAATCCAAGCCTTACTTGCAAAAAGTGGTATTCAAGCATCTCGTGCTTTAGACGGTACAAAATCTTCAATCATCTTAAAAGCAAAAACTTACAACCAAGCACAACGTGATACAGCACTTTTAACAATCGTAAAAAGTGGTTTGATGGATCAAAACGTTGGTTTGGAAATCTTTGATAAAGGTGATTTTACTTCTACAAAAGAAGATAAAAGAATTCGTTTAGCAAGAGCAATCAACGGTGAATTAGCAAGATTGATTAGAAAAATGGACGGCATTGATAATGCTTCTGTATTTATTTCAATCCCTGAACAAACAATGTTCTCATCTATGCAAAAACCTGTTACTGCTACAGTTCAGTTAACAACTCAAGTAAGCGAAAAACTACCGCCTTTGAAAATTAAAGCAATCACTAACCTTTTATTAGGTAGTGTTACAGGCTTAACTGCAGATAATATCTCAATTACAGATACAAACGGTAACGTATATTCAAGTATTATCAGTGCAGAGGACGAAATGCTTGAAAGAGTTGAAGAAAATGACAAGTACATGCAACAAAAAGTTAACGCACAATTAGATAGATTAATTGGTAAAGGTAACTTCGTTGTAACAGTAAGTACTTCATTGAAACAATCTCCAGTAGAAAAATCAAGTATTATCTACGATCCAAATCAAAAAGCCTCAGTATCAGAACAAACTTTCGTTGAAGGTTTGGGCGATGAATCAACAGATAATAGCCGTGGTTCAGGAAGAGCAAATGCGGTAAGCGTATACTTGCCAAACGGTTTGATAACTCCAGGTTCTGCAAACTCAGCATCTGCATCTTCTCAAAACAGAAACTATTCAAGACGTGCTAGAGAAACTCAATATGGTGTTACAAAAACTCAAGTTAACGAATACCAAAAAGCAGGTATTGTTGAAGAAATTTCAGTTGCTGTAACTTTGGAAAAGAATGCACTACCAGCAGATACAACTTTAGAAGAATTGAAAGAGTTGATTGCTAGAGCAGCAAGTCCAAAAGTTAACCCTGAAAACGTAACAATCGCATTGTCTGAATCAATTGAACCATACTTAGCAACAGATAAAGGCGAAACATTACCAAAAACTGAAGAATCAGGAAACCCTTGGTGGTTAATTCTAGCAATGGTTGGTATCTGCTTAACTGGTGGTTACGTAGTAGTTTCAGGTAAAATCAAAGCAAGTCAACTTGCTCAACAACAAGAAATGCAAGTACTGAGAAATTTAGCAAGCCAACAAGACGAACAATTACGTGATATGAATATGAAAACAGCCGAATTGGTTGAACGTCAAACTCAATTACAACAAGGTTTAATTGAACAACAACAACGTGAAATGGTTCCTCAAATTCCATCACACGTAATTGACGAAGCACTTGCTGCAATCCATTCTGACATAGATGCACTTGACCCTAACGAAACAGGTGAAAAAATTAAGAGTTGGATTGAACAAGGTTAATAATTTCACACTGTAATTTATGTAGCGAGAATAATAACTGAAAATAATCAAGGAAGATTATACGAGATAGAAAATGCCAATAGAAGGATTTGATTATAAACAATTTGCAGCAGACTTAGCGGCACAAGCGAAAGAACTTGTACCGCAAGAGTTTGAACCGTTTCAAAAGGATTACATTGTAAAAACCTTAGTAAACTTCTCATCTCTTGCTGGTGAAGCGATTTCAAACGATGCAGAGGCTGGATTTAACGCAGAGCAAGCAATTTTGTTAACTCAAATCATTGCTGAATGGTCGTTCCACAAGTCTGTAGACCTTATTCGTTCAGGTATTCAACCAGAATACTGGGACGGAGTAATGCAAAAAATTGCGTTTACAATCTTTGATATTGGTAAGCAAACTATCAAACAAGGACTTCCTCAAGATAAAATCCTTGAATTGATTGAACACCACGTAATAAAATCTTACGAAGCAGCACTGGAAGAGTTGCAACAACGTGGTATTATTGACGAAGAATTAAAAGAACAGGCAGAAAAGCAAAACAACTTAAATCAATTAGTTGAACAAGTTGAGGCTGAACAAGCGGCACAACGTCAAGCAGAAATGGAACAACAGCAACAACAAGGTGGAACTGCACCTGCTGGTCAACCTCAAGCAAATATCGGCTCTGATAAAAAGTTATTCAAATTGGCTTCTCTTGCTTTGTTGTTAAGAACTTTATCGCAAGACAAAGTTTCTTCAATTTTGAATAAATTTAACCCTCAAGATGCTCAACTTGTCATTCAATATATGCAAATGCCTGACTTAGACCAACGAGTTGATGCAAATGTTGCAATCCAATGCTTGAAAGAAATTAAAACAAACTTACCAAGCAAAAATGGTACTGCTCCAAATCAATTGATTTTCAGAATTAAAAATGCTTTAAGAAATTCAACAAGAGAAAAAGTTGAGGTAATGTTAAAACACGAAAGAATAAATGTTAAAAGGTTTGTTACAAGTGCTCTACAAGACGAACTGTACGAACTTCCGCCAAAAATTTCAAATCTTATTGCCCAACATATTGAATGTAGTGTATAATATAATCAATCATGATTATAAAAAAGCAAAACAAGTCTACTGAACAAGGTGCAGTTGTTCAACAACCTATCAATCAGGCTCAGCAGTCGGTATCTCCAGTGCAAAATCCTTTGCCACAACCGCCTGTAGAGGAAAAGATTGATATTTTTGACTTGGATAACATTGATTTTTCTCAACGTCAAGAACGTCGTCGTGGGGATAGAAGACGTGGATATCGTAGAATTGACGATAGAAATCTGATTTCAAGGGCTCAAGAGGAAGCAGAATCAATTAAGGAAACTGCGGCAAAAGAAGGTTACAGAGCAGGTTTGGAACAAGCCGAAAATGACATAAGTCTTTTGAGGGCGAAAATTGCTGATTTTGTAAGTGCAAAAAAAGAAGTTTTCGAGTATATTGCTCCTGACATTTTAGAAATTAGTGTTGATATTGCAAGAAAAATCATTAAAAGAGAAGTGGAACAAAATCCACAAGTAATTTTAGATTCGATTGTAGATGTTATGAAAACATTGTCAAAAGAAGAACCTAGAATTACGGTAAAACTAAATCCTTTACAAGTTGATTTGGTTAAAACAGAGTTACCAGAATACATTTCATCAATTGGGATAGAGGCAAAAATCAATGTCGTGGGCGACGAGTCTATTGCTGAGGGTGGCTGTATTTTGAACACAAACAACGGTATAGTTGACGCATCTTTGGATACTCAACTGGAAATTATTAAAGAAGCATTGAAAGGCATGTAATGGCAGCACCTAGTGGCGGAGGAACGCAACCAATAAGTGAATTTGCTTTAGCGGGATTTGTATTAGTCTTGATACTTATCCTGTTAATGGAGATGCCAAATTGGGTTATTAACTTTTCAATTTCTTTGAATATGACAATCGGTATCGTACTTCTGATGATAGCCCTGTACGTTCAGAAACCCCTTGAATTGGCAGCGTTTCCGTCAATCATTCTTTTGGGGACGATGTTCCGTTTGATTTTGTCAATCGCTTCAACTCGTTTGATTTTGGCAAAAGGGGACGCTGGTGAAGTAGTATCTGCGTTCGGACACTTCGTAACCGGTGGTAACATGGTTGTAGGGGTTGTAATTTTCTTGATTATTACGACAGTACAGTTCATGGTAATCACAAAGGGTGCTGAACGTATCGCCGAAGTTGCTGCCAGATTTGCCTTAGATGCGATGCCTGGTAAACAAATGACAATCGACGCCGATTTCAATGCGGGGTTGATTTCACCAGAAGAAGCAGTTAAAAGACGTGAAGATTTACAAAGAGAATCAAATCTGTTCGGTTCTATGGACGGTTCTATGAAGTTCGTAAAAGGTGATACTATCGCAGGTTTGATTATTACCATAATTAATATTGTTGGTGGCTTATGCGTAGGTTGTTTAATGAACCAAATGCCAATCGCAGATGCCGTTTCAAAATATACAATCTTAACTATCGGTGATGGTTTGTCATCTCAAGTTCCATCTTTATTGATGTCAGTTGCAGCAGGTATCGTAATGACTCGTTCTTCTGCAGCAAATTCATTAGGTAATGATTTGGTTGGACAAATTTCAAGTAAACCTAACTCATTATTCTTGGCATCAGGATTCTTGGTATTAATTGCTATTTCAAGTCCTGTTACAGGTTTGCCTTGGTTCCCATTCTTGTTATTTGCTACAATTTTGACAGTTACTGGCTTATCAACATTGGTTAACGCAGACGTTCAATCTCAATTAGGTCAATTAGAAAGTGTTCGTCAAAATATGCAAGACTTGGTTAACCCTAACAGAATGTACGAAAGATTGGGTGTTGACGTATTAAGTTTGCAAGTTGGTGCGGGCTTGCTATGTATTGCTGACCCTGACCAAGAGGGTCAATTGCTTGCAAAAATTGCTGCTTTAAGACAACGTGTAACTGATGAATTAGGTTACATTTTGCCAAATATCAGAATTATGGATTCTTCAGCATTAGAAGCGAATGAGTATTTGATTGCTATTCGTGGTAATACTGTTGCGACAGGTTTTGTATATCCTGGAAAATATATGGTAATTGCAGACCAATGGGATTCTGTAAAACCTGAAGTTCCGGAAGATGCAATTGTTGGTGTTGACCCAACTTACCAAACTCAAGCATATTGGGTTTCTGAAGAAGATGCAAAATCAACAAAAGCAATTACTGCAGTTGATGCTACAGACGTTGTAATTACTCACTTACAAGAAATTACAAGAAAACACGTTGACGATATTATGACAAAAACTGACGTGTTAAAATTAATGGAATTAGTTCGTTCTCAAGACCCTACTCTTGTAAATGACCTTGTTCCAACAATCATTTCTACTAGTGATTTGAGAAAAATCTTTGTAAACTTGATTAGAGAAAAAGTTTCAATCAAGGATATTATCTTCATTTTTGAAAGACTTTGCGACTATGCAAGATTTTCAAAAGAACCGGATATTCTTTCTGAACGTTTGAGAGCCGCTTTGGGTCGTCAAATCTGTTTAGGTAATGTTCAAGAGGATAAAGTTCTTTACGCATTAACTCTTTCTCCAGAATGGGAAAAAGTCCTTGACGATAGTTGCCAAAGAACAGAACTTGGTACAATGTTCTTGTTAAATCCAATGCAGGTTCAAGAATTGATTGAAACAACAGCATCAACATTAATGAATGCTCACCAAAATATCGGTAAACAACCGGTTATCTTGTGTTCACCAAGAATTAGATTGCCGTTATTCCAATTGTTAGAACGTCATATTCCAACAATTGTTGTAATTTCTTATTCTGAATTGATTACAGATATCAAGGTTGAAGCAGTAGATACAATCGGCGAAAGTTATATGCCACAAGAGTAAAATAAAAGATTATGATTAAAAAGTTTTTATTATTTTTAATAAATATATATCAAAAAATATCAAGATTAACTCCGCCGGTATGCAGATTTACTCCGACTTGTTCGGAATACACAAAACAAGCGATTATTAAGTATGGAGTGTTGAAAGGTTTATGGCTGGGTATTAAAAGAATTTGCCGTTGCCACCCTCTTAATCCAGGGGGATACGACCCACTACCATAGGAATTTATAGGGAAATATATGATTAAAGATTTATTGAATAAGGACATCAGACACTTCAATTATGAAAAAGTAAAAACTTTTGGTTTTTTCGTATTACTGTTTTTATTAAGTGCCTCAATTGCCATAAAATCAGTTAATTACGATTTTGATTTATGGGCAAGATTAATTGCTGGCATGGCAGTTGTTCAAACTGGTCATATTTTAAAATATGACTTTTTGTCATACACTCCAACTCACGCATGGTACGACCACGAATGGGGTTCTAGTGTTGTATTCTACTTGTTTAAAGACTTGTGGGGACACGTAGGACTGTTGCTTTTACAAGTGTTGTTGATGTTTTTGACAATGGTATTTTTGGTTAAAACTGTAAAATTGAGATTTGAAAAAACTTGCAATTGCCAAAATGTTTTATTTTACTTCTTAATTTTAAATAGTTTTACTGTAACGTACTC
>CAVFCO010000080.1:7932-10205 GCA_963620955.1 Alistipes senegalensis
TTGTCATTCGTTTACTTTCTTATTCTTTGCAATTGAATTATATCTTTTAGAATTAATTAGAAAAAATAACAATTATAAATTACTATTTATCTTCCCATTTATGTTTTTAATTTGGGGAAATATGCACGGTGGAGTTGTTTCAGGATTAGGCTTGCTTGCAATGTATACGCTGGGTGAAGCCTTAAACAAAAAGCCGTTTAAACACTACCTTATTGCGACTATTGTTTGTCCATTGATGTTGTTTATAAATCCTTACGGAGTAGATTTTGTAAAATTCTTGATTAAAGCAACAACAATGCCAAGACCTGATGTAGTTGAATGGTGGCCAATTTTTACAAAATACAATGCCCATTTATTCTTAACTTTCAAAATTATGGCATTAGTTTATTTGATTATAGAGTTTGTAAAAGTTAAAAAGGATATCAGTTTTGCAAAATTAGATAAAACAAAATTTGTCGTAATGGCTGTAACCTTAGTGTTGGCTGTAATGCGTGTTAAAATGATGCCATTTTTTACTCTTGCAGGTACAATTTTCTGCTACAAAGATGTAATGGACGCATTCAATAGATTCACATTCCCAAAATGGTGTATGCCAACATCTGTAATCTTTTTATCGATTTATTCGGTTTTAGCCTTGTCTATCAAAGATTATAGACCAATGGTTAATTATGCAGCATATCCTGTTATGGAAATTGAGTTTATTAAAAACAATCACCTTGACGGAAAAATATTGACAAATTTTGGCATCGGAAGTTTTGCCTCATACAAATTGTATCCACAAAATAAAATCTATATGGACGGACGTTACGAAGAGGTTTACGACGATTATTTATTAGAAGATTTGGGTGATTTTTATGCCGTAAAAGGTGATGCCGATGCATTAATGCGAAAAAATAGACCTGATGTAATTATTATGGAAAAATCTTATCCGAAAATTTTTGCAATCTTAAAACAAGACCCACAATGGAGTTTGGCTTTTGAGGGAATTAATTTTGGCGTTTTTGTTGATTCTAAAAAGGCTAAAAAAGAATATATTCCACCAAGTGGCGACTTGAAATATTATAAAAAAACTATTTTAAATACAGCAATAACCTTCAAAGGCGACAATAGAGTTAAAATTGAAGAAGTTAACAAAAGAGGTGATAAATAGTGAGTTTCAATTCAAATAAATACTCTTGTATCTTCGGTGGCGGTGCAATTAGAGGTGTGTCATACATCGGTGCTATTCAAGCCCTTGATGAATTAAATATTTCTATTGAAACAATTGCAGGTTCTTCTGTTGGTGCAATTTTTGCCGGACTTCTTGCCGTTGGTTATAATGCTGATGAGATTAAAGAATTATTCTTAAAAGTTAATTTTGACTTGTTCAGAGATATTCACTTTGGCTTTGGTAAAGCATTTGCTCTGTCAAAAGGTGAAGTTTTTCTTGAATGGGTTCGAGAAATGATAGAAAAGAAATTTTATGGCGAAAATTATAAAAAAGGCGAAAATCCGACTGTAAAATTCAAAGATTTGGACAAAGATTTGGTCATTATTACTACGGATTTGACTAATTTTAAGTGCAAAGAATTTTCAAAAATAGAAACTCCTGACTTTGAAGTAGCGACAGCAATAAGAATTTCTTCAAGCATGCCAGGGCTTATGACTCCAGTTTTCTATGAAAACGCAGAACTTGTAGACGGCGATTTGCAAAAAAGTTGGCCTTTATGGAAACTCTCTGAAACTTTGAATAATTCGACAGAAAGAATTTTAGAATTTCGTCTTGAGGGAGATTATGACAAGGACGGCAAAAACGCAATTGATTACTTAAATACGGTTTATAGTTGCGTTACATCTATTGCGACAAAAGGTATTGAACAAACTTACGGCAATTACGATAAATATGATTTTGTAACGATAAATACTGGTGATGTTTTGATTGTGGATTTTAATATTTCACACCAAAAACGTATGGATTTGATGAACGTTGGCTATACTCAAACTATGGAATATTTCAAAAATATTCTTCCTGAAAAGCGAAAAGAACTTTCAAAAGATTATTCAATGCTAGAAAAAAATATTTCAGAGGTTATAAAACACCTTGATAGACAGAATGTTTTGCAGGCAAAAGTTGCTTTGGGTAATGTTTTTATGGATTTATGTGAAGTAAAACCTGTCATTGAAGATAGTTTTTACGAAAGCATTCAGAATGCAAGATTTAGACTTGAAAACGAACTAAAGCCATCTTTCTTCGGTAAATATTCAAAAGAAAAAATTAAAACAGTTTGCGAAGA
>CAVFCO010000081.1:0-8005 GCA_963620955.1 Alistipes senegalensis
GCAACGAAAACTCAACGTTTCCGTTGACTCTTGTTCACCTCTCGCTTCGCTCGTGCTTTTACTCGGCTTCGGATTTATTCGGGTTGTCGTGGGAGTAACGTCCCACTCCAACTTACGGGTTCGCTCACTTCGTTTGACTCCACCCTACCGAAAAATCCGCCAAAAAAAAGCCTGCTTTCTTTTGAAATCAGGCACATGTTTTGATAAAACATTTAAAAGGTAGGTAGTGTGTAAGTGTGTTAGTTAGGTAGTTAATGTGTATGTTTAAAAAATCTTTTTTATAAATCTTTCGATTTTATTATTGAATTTGAAGTTTTAAATCTACTTTGTTGTTGAATGCAATCATATTCATGTATGAAAATAACATGTCAGATCTGTCTACAAATTCTGGATTGTTTTGTGTTGGAACTACTGCTCCATCTACGGTCTCATTGCTCAATTTTAATTCTGTTGTTGCCATACTCTACTACCTCTTTTATTTTTCTATCTCACTCTTACTCCTATATAAAGTATTTTAAAAAAGTCGAATTTCAGCATGGCTAAATTTTGTTACAAAAGTTCATAAAAGAGCCAAAACCATGATATTTAGGCAATTTCCATGGTTTTTTCGTTTTTATATATATAGGTAATATATAAATTATTGGTTTACATGGTTAACGGTATTAATTCACAATCAAATATTTATGCCTTAAAAGATTTGGTTAATCTTGCAAAGTATGCTACTGGCGTTCCTTTGACAGATTCTGCATCTGAAAAATTGACTGTAGACCAAGTTGCAAACTATCCGGCTATGCTTTGTGCATACGACGGTTACCAATGGATTAAAGAAAACAGAGGTCAATACAAAGAAGCATTCGCTAAAGTTGTTCAAGACGGAAAAGCCGCAAATGATGTATTAAAAGCCTCTGGTCTTAAAGGTGTTTTAAGAGTTGCTGATGCAAAAGAAATTCTTGCAAATATTCCTGATGCAGAATCTTTAAAAACAATGTCATCAAATGCTCAAAACTTATATAAAAATGCTCAAAAACTTGCTGAACAAGCAGTTGCAAATCCAAAAAACAAAGATTCTTTAAAACAAGCATTATCAACAATCGCTCAAGCAGATGCTTTGAGTTATAGAGAAGCAAACGTAAACCCTAAAGGTTGGTTTGGTAAAACTAAAAAAGCCCTAGGTTTTACAAAAGTTTCTCAAGTTAAAAAAGATTTATCTGCAAAATCTACAACTTTCAAAAAATGCAAAGATGCATTTGATAATGAAGCCGGTACATTTATGTTAGTTATGGAAGGTGGCGTTGAAGCATTTGTTAACGTTGTTCCAACTTTCAAACAATTAGGTTTCAAAAGAGGTATGAAACAATTAGGACGTTCAACTGCTAAAACTTGTGCATCTGTTGCAGGTTGGGTTGCAGGTTCTGTTCTAGGTAAAAAATTAGGCAACGTAGTTGGTGCTTTAGTTGGTAACAGCAAAGTTGGTGCAGTAGTTAGTGCTGCAACAAACAAAGTTGCATCTTACGTTGTAGGTACAGTAACTCAACATTACGCAAGAAAAGGTGCTGACAAACTTTTAGGTAAAACTGAATTAGATAAAGCAAAAGATGAACAAGCAGAATTAATTGCTAAAGCAGCAAGCGAAGATCCAGAAGTATTTGATGCATTAGTTCAACAAGCCGCAGAAAGATTAGCAATCGAAGGCGAAGATACTCCTGAATCAAAAGCAGTTAATGCTACATTAAGAAACTTAGTTGCTCAAAAAGAAGCCGCTGCCGGTCAAACTTCACCAATGATGACAAGAGAACAAATGAAAGCATACGCTGACAGTTTACAATCAACTCCTGTTCAACCACAAGCAACTCAAAATGCTCCAGTTCAAAATCAAACAGTAGTAACAAATCCTGTAAAAACAAGCAAAGACGGTTACACAGGTTATATTCCATCTGCTGCAGCAGCACCAATTAAACCTCAATCTCAACAACAAGTTGCACAACAATCTGCTCAAAGAAAAGTTGAAGACGAAATGACTCCTGCAATGAAAGCACTTTTAGCAAGAGCAGACAGAGTTATCGCAAACGGTTCAAGATATTTAGAAAAATAAGAATTTAAAAAATAAATATTATAAAAATCTCAAAACGATTGACCTCAAAGGTTTTAAGTTTTGGGATTTTTTATTGTGAAAAAATCCTTATTATATCAATAAAGGGAGAGGAGTGTTTATGGATAAAAATATTAAAATAATGCTCGTTGAGGATCAAAAACTTATGCGTGTTGGTATTAAATCTTTGTTTGAAGATGTTACTGGCATGACGATTGTAAAAGAGGCAGAATCTGGGAAAGAGGCGATTGAATATGCTAGATTATTAAAGCCGGATATTATATTAATGGATATTGGCTTGCCCGATATGACAGGTATTGAGGCTGCAAAAAAGATTTTAGCAGACAATAAAAAAATAAAAATTATCATGCTAACTGCACATTCTACAGAAAAAGAGGTTTTCGATTCTCTTTTAGCAGGTGCAAGTGGTTATATAATGAAAGATTTTGATACTGCAATGTTCAAAATGATTGTCAAAACTGTAAATGACGGTGCAATGTGGCTTGACCCTGTTGTTGTGCCTTATATTAGAGAAAAAAATTCAGGGATAATTCCAGCAAGACAAGTTACTCGTGCTGCATTTAGAGAACAGCATTCAAACTTAACCCAACGTGAATATGAGGTTTTGAAATTGGTTGTCGACGGTAAATCAAATAATGATATTGCCAAAATTCTTACAATAAGTGAGCATACTGCGAAAGCACATGTTTGCAATATTATTCAAAAATTGGTAGTCGATGATAGAACCCAAGCCGCCGTAAAGGCTTTGAAAGAGGGGTTGGTTTAGATGTTATTGTTTACAAAAATAATCGTTTTATTATTTTTTAGCCACTTGGCTATATTAATTAATAGTAATATGTCGTATAAATAATATATATGGCAAATTTTATAAATGAAAATCTGTTTTTGAACTTAGACAAAGTTTCTGAAGTTTGTTTAGAATGCAAAAAATTGCAAAAAAGAAAACGCAGATTGTGGAATAAGCGTGCGATTTTAAAAGAAATTTCAGAAAAGAATAATTTGTTTATGATAAGTGAAAATCACAACAAAAAAGTATCATACAAACATTTTTTGTGTGCTCTTTCGCATTATAATAAAGAGTGCATGAAAAATTGCTTGTGTTCTAACTGTGAATTAGACAAGCCTATTGAACATTATTCTTTTTGGTCTTACTGCGATTATCCTAATTCGTGAGCCTTTTTAGCAGTATTTTTAACAACTTCATCAAATAATTTTGCACTGTCTAAATCGTGCATAGTGCTTATTCCAACTTCTGTGCAACCACCTTTTGTTGCAACACTTGAGATTAAATCTGTCATTGAAGTTTTTCTGTTCATTGTCATTTTTGCCGAACCTATAGCGGTTTGAACTGCTAATTCTAAGGCTTTTTCATAATCAAGTCCAAGTTTTGCACCTGCTTGAGCCATGTCCTCAAAAATTTGGTAGAAAAATGCTGGTCCAGAACCTGAGATTGCAGTAACAATATCGATTTGGTCTTCTGAAACGCAAACGACTTTTCCAACATTTGAAAGCATTTTAGTAACAAATTCTTCGTTTTCTTTTGTTGCAAGTTTGCCTAAACAAATTCCGCACATTCCCTCAGAAACAAGCATTGGAGTATTTGGCATAACTCTTATAACAGGAGATTTATCAACGATATTTTCAATTTTTGCCGTGCTAACTCCTGCGGCAATTGAAATTATCAATTTTCCGTTTACTTCGTCTTTGATTTCAGTTAAAACTTCTTCAATTTGTTTAGGTTTTGTTGCAAGAATAATTACTTCTGAATCTTTTGCGACTTCTTTGTTGTTTGTTATAACTTTTATTTTTAAATCTTTACTCTTTGTAGAGGCTGATTTATCAGTGCGGGTCGTTGCATGAATATCTAAAGTATGCATAAAACCTGTATCTAAGATACCTTTAATAATTGCACTTGCCATTTCACCACAACCGATAAATCCTAATTTGTTACTCATTGTTACCCTACCTTATATTTTTAGTTGACTAATAATCATTTTTTATTTACGATAATGATAATAATACAAATATAAGCGAAAAGGAATAATATTATGAAACGCACACTAGAAGGAACAAAGGCTAAAAGACAAACTACAAGCGGTTTTAGAGCAAGAATGGCTACACCTGCAGGTCAAGAAGTTTTAAACAGAAGACGTGCTAAAGGTAGACATAAATTAGCAATCTCAGCATCAAAACGTGCTTAGTAGTCAATATAGATTAAAGAAGAATTCAGCATTTACAGCGACATACAAGATAAAACATTCGTTCTATCTTAATGGTGTTGCTGTTTTTGTTGGTTTAAAGAAGAAAAATGCCGACGATGTAACAAAAGTCGGTTTTGTTGTAAGTAAAAAGACTCATAAAAGAGCAGTCCGTAGAAATCGATTAAAACGTTTGATGAGAGAAAGTTATAGAATTTTGATGAAAGAAAATAATCTTGGCAAATCGCAAGATTACATGTCATTGGTTTTTGTTGGACATGAAAAGGCATTGGGTTTAGATTATAACAAAATTAAATCAACAGTTTTGTCGTTGCTGGAGAAGATTGATGATTGACGGAATTATTACTCCAGAGTGGCAATCAATGGACGAGGTTATGCCAAAAGCCCCTTATCCAATGTATCGTGGGGGGCTGACAGATGACCAAAAAAGTCATGTTTTATATGCATTGCCGTCGATTAAAAGTCCGACATTGGTAATTGTTGATGCGATTTATGACGAAGAGGGCAATCCTGTTGTTCTTCCAGGGCATTACACTCTTGAATTATCTGCAGATAAAGACATGCTTTTGTTAATTCAAGCCTATGACGTAATTGCAAGAATTCCTGTATTTTTGCTTGAAGAAGATGAAGAAGAAGTTCAAAAGCAATACGATAAAAAAGAACAGAAAAAACAAAAAAAAGAAAAAAAGAAAAATGAACGTATTCAAAAAAAATATGACGAATTTGGGCTAAAATATCAGCCGGAATCTTACGTTTATTCAAATGCTGAAATCGAATACGTGCCTGAAAAATCGTACTTTTTAATTAAATATGAAAAGGGTAATATAAGGGCTTGGGGTGCAGTAAAGCAACAAAACTATTGATTTTTTAATGTTTGCATGCTATTATGTACTCACGAAAAATACAAAATCATGAAGGTGGTGAAAAAGCAATGCCAGAAGTTAAAGTAGGCGAAAACGAATCAATTGAAAGTGCATTAAGACGTTTCAAGAAAAAAATTCAAAAAGCCGGCGTTTTATCTGAAGTAAAAAAACGTGAACGCTACGAAAAGCCAAGCGTAAAAAGAAAACGCAAATCTGAAGCAGCTCGCAAAAGAAAAGTGTAAGATTTAGATAAATTTAAAAATACCGAATCCGTTATAAGTTCGGTATTTTTTATTGTGAAATTTTTTATTTTAGTTTGATAAATTTGGTAAGTTATTAATAAAATCTGCTACTCCATTATTGTATTGTGATCTTTGCGACGGTGTAGGTTGCGGAGTTTGGTTTTGTTGTGGAAGATTAATAACTTTGTTAATCACGTTTTGTGTGTTTGTTTTTATTATTTGGATTGTTTGTTGTGTTTGTTGTTGGTTCGTAGTCGTTGTAGTTGTTTGAGTTGTGTCTGCTTTAGGAGAGGCAATCCATTTGAACGATTTTACAGAACTTGTTGATTCTACGTTACCGTTTATTATTACTTTAAATTCTTTTGTGTTTGGTTGAGTTGGTGTAAGAGTAGGCAATAAACTCAAGTTTTCACCGCTAGGGTTTGTTGTCATTTGGTTGATTAATGAAGAAGTTACCGCACCGATTTTAGGAATTGATGCGATTATACTGTTTACAGAGAATTTACCGATAGGGCCTAAAACATCTACTACTTCGTCAGAAACTCTGCCAAGAATTGTTAAAGTTGCATAATTTGTTAAATAATTATATTTCCCTGCGATATGCATACTCATTGCAGGTCCTGAGGTTTGAATATTTGTCAAATTAGCCCAACCGTTTGCAAGAGTAACTTTGCCTTTGATATATTTGAAATCACCAGTTTTCTTAACTTTTACGGCCCCAACGACTGCACCCATAGTTGTTTTAAGTAAATTGTTTGTCAAAATATTTTGTGCATATAAGAAGTTTTCTAACTTACCAAGAGAACCCATTTGACCGTTAGAAACTAAGAAGTTTACGTTACCTTTAAGGCTTTGCATAATTTGTTTTTCCGTAAGTCCTCTTGTTGTAATATTTAAGGCGTCAAAATCTAAATTGCCTGACATAAGATTTTGAATGCCTGTTGCTGCGTACATTGCACTTACAGCGGATAAGTTTCGACCTTGCATACTTACGTTTGAACTTGAATAAAGTATGTTATATTTTACGTTACCAGCGATTTTTCCGCCGTATGCAATCCCGTTGATATTATTCATTTTGAACATGTTATTGTACATGTTAAAATCAGAAGTTAAATTTGTTGCAACAATTGTTCCGGATTGAAGTCTTTCAACTTTTGCCTTACCATTTGCGATTGTAACACCTGTATTTGTCCCTGGGGCAACAGTGTTTTGTGGCATATTTGCAAGCATTTGAGAGAAGGTATCAACATTGATATTTTGTGCGTTAAATTCCATTGATTTGATATAAATACCTTTGTTGATATTGCTATTCATTGTCAAAACAATGTTCATTACTGAATCTGCGACATTTATCTGATTGCAGTAGATGTCGATAAGATTTTTTGTCGCATTTACTGTAATATTTTTACCTGAAAGTTCAAAAGTCGGAACATTGATGTTTGGAATATTCAACATACCTGTAACCGTAGGTTTTGCGGTTGTTCCAGAAACATTCAAATCACCTTTTAGTGAAACTCTTGAATTTTTTAGAGTCGGAATTGAAACTGTAATTTGTTGTGGAATTGATACGTTAAATCCTGAAATTTGTTGAGTTTTTCCTGACAAATTAGAAATAACACCTTTTGCTGATAAAACTTTTGTAGAACCCGCAAGGTTATTGCTGAAATTACTACTCAAGCCTTTATGTGAAGAAAGTGCGTTTATACTTAAATCGTTCAATTTTAAAACGTTATTTTCAATAGCCATTGATACGTTTATCAAAGAGGTTTTATTTCTAAGTGAACTGATATCAACAATAGATAAGTGATTTGTATTGTTTGCCATTAGTTGTCCGTTGATGTTTTGGACTTTGTTGTTACCAGTGATTTTAACGGCAATTGGTAATCTTCCAGTGGCACTTACTGTGCTTTGTAGGCTTCTGTCAAGTGAAGATTTAATATCATTTGCACCTAACATACCTTCTGCTGTTAAATTAATATTCATATTTGGTGATGTGTAATCTTTTATTTTGCCTAAAATGTAGATTTTAGAGTTATTTAAGCATACATAAGCATTATCAAAATTGATATTTTTCTCATCAAAACTAATTTTTGAATTTGGAATTGAAAAAGTCGGAAGTCCAGAAAGAATAACCTTTAAGCCTTTAACTTGTGCAATACCATTTGTTTTTGCACCTGTAGTTTGGGCATCAACCTTTGCATTTGCAAGAACAATGTGTGCTTTGGTTGGTTTGTTGTAAAGATTAATATTGTCAATGCTTATGTTTATCAAAGGTTTTACGGTATCTAATTTACCTTTGATTGTGCCGTTTAAAGTTACAAGTCCTGATTTAATGTTGTTTTCGTCTAACAGTTTAAGTTGTCCGAGAGCAACGAAAACACCTTTTAATGGGATTCTGTCTGCAAGAATTGAAATGTTTGCATAAGCGTTAGAATTGATTGCACCTTTTAATGATAATGGAGCACCATTGAAGTTTGCACTCGCTTTTTTGATTTCAATTTTGTTTCCTGTTAAATCAACGTCTGCTTGAATATTTTTTAGAGCAACATTAAATATATTATAATATATATT
>CAVFCO010000082.1:0-582 GCA_963620955.1 Alistipes senegalensis
ATTCAGAAGATATTCAACTAAAGTCTACAAATGACAACAATTTCAAAATAAATGATATTTTTGAGATAAATTCTTCATTATCGCAAAGATTATTTTTGAATAAGTCTGAAATTTTAGATAAAAAAGCGGATTTAGCAAAACTTTTAGACCTTAACGACAACAGTTATTTGATATCAAAACTTCGAATTAAAAATACGGTTTATGGATTTGTGCTTTTATCAAACAAAAACGAATACAATGACACTGATATTGAGAATTTCGAGGCAATTGCAAGTGTTTTGTCGTACAAAATCAAAGATTTAGAGTTATCAAATGTTTTTAAAATTCAATTAAAAGAACTTAAAAATGCGGTTGAAGAGACAAACAAAGCATATAAAACAATAAAAAGCCAAAACAAGAAAATTCTAGCAGCGGATAAAATTAAAAACGAATTTTTAGCAAGTGTTTCACATGAATTAAGAACTCCTCTTAATGCTATTATTGGATTTTCAGACATTTTAAAAGCACAAGTTTACGGAAAATTGACAGACAAACAACAAGAATTTGTGAATGATATTCAAGTTTAAGGGGTTCAACTTCTTG
>CAVFCO010000082.1:592-2325 GCA_963620955.1 Alistipes senegalensis
GGCATGGTTAATGAAATACTTGATATAACTAAATTAGAAGCAAATGCAATGAAGTTGGTTAAAAGATATTTTGAAATTTCAAGACCAATCATTGAAACGTCAAATTTATTGATGCCACTTATAAACAAGAAAAATGTCAAACTTACTCAAAATATTCAAAACGACATTGATATTTATGCTGATTATCAAAAAATACAACAGGTTTTGTATAATCTTATAAGCAACGCAATCAAATATACTCCAGAAAACGGAACTATTGATATCACAGTTACAAATACATCTAAGAAAATTAAAATCAGCGTAAAAGATAGCGGTATCGGAATTGACCCAAAAGACCACAAAAAAATATTCCAAAAATTTGTACAACTTGAAGATGCGTTCTATAAAAAAGAAACTTCAACTGGACTAGGATTGACTATCACTATGCAACTTGTAAAAATGCATAAAGGCTCAATAAAAATCGTTAGTGAAAAAGGAAAAGGTGCAGAATTTATTGTTACACTTCCAATTGAGATTGACGACGAACCTCAAGCCTAATTTGTTCAAGGGTTTTCAACATTTCGCCGTAATCATCAATTCTTACAAGTACTGCTCTATATTTTGCAGCATTACGTACACCTGAAATATAATATCCGTAAAGTTTTCTGATACATTTAATTCCAACATCTTCGCCCCTTAAAGAGATTTCAGCCTCTAAATGACGAGTTAAAGTATCTAATTTTTCGTCAAAAGATGGAGGTGCAAGCCGTTCGCCTGTTTCTAAAAAATGTTCAATTCTATAAGGCAAAGTAACATCACCCAAAACTCCACGACCAACGGCAACACCGTCAGCACAAGAAAGTTCTAAGCATTTTTCTGCTGTTTCAATTGAAGTTACATCACCGTTTGCAAAAACTGGTACATCAACAGTTTTTTTTAAGTCCTTAATTTTTGCCCAATCAGCAACCCCAGAATACATTTGAGCCCTTGTTCTTGCATGAATTGTAATAAATTCTGCACCGGCTTCTTGCATCATTTCGCCAAATTTAACATAATTCATATCATCTGCAGTATAACCAAGTCTAAATTTTACACTAACAGGAACACTTACAGCCTCTTTTACTGCTCGAACAATATCTTGAGCAAGTTCAGGTGTTTTCATTAAGGCAGAGCCGTCATTTCCGCAAACAACCTTTTTTACAGGGCAACCCATATTGATATCAATAATGTCAGCACGACTTTCCAAAAATTTTCCAGCCTTAGCCATTAATTCAGGCTTATGCCCAGAAATTTGAAAAGCAATAGGCGAATCAGTTTCAGACTTTCTAATAATCGCACAATCATGCACATTGTTAAGTCCCTCAGAACTTATCATTTCTGTTGTTATAAGACATGTTTTTGAATATTCTCTAACTAAATCTCTAAGCACCAAATCGGTAATTCCCGCCATTGGTGCAAGAGAAACTCTTTTAAACGTTAAATTTTCACGAATATTTCCCATATCAAACTAATTACCGTATGCTTTTAAGTCTACCAATCTTGTTTGAGCATATTTTTTGTAATCATCATTAGTTTTTTGAGTGTTTACAAATTTTTTGTAAAAAGTATATGCGTTAGCATATTGACCTAACGAATCATACGCAGTTGCAATCAAATAATCTGAAATTACAAGTTCTGGATTATATTGAACAGCCTTTTTATACTCAGGAATTGCTTGCAAAGGTTTTTCTTGAGCATCATATATTAAACCTCTG
>CAVFCO010000083.1:0-6565 GCA_963620955.1 Alistipes senegalensis
TATAATATTTGTATGGAAATTTTCACAGAGTTAAACAAGCAAAAAGATTTGTCTATCATACTTGGTTTTTTCGACGGAATACATCAAGGACACAAGGCTGTAATCTCTGCTGGAGTTAACTTTGCAAAACGTAACGAACTAAAATCTGCACTTGTAACTTTTAATGAAGCACCTGCAGTTTTTTTAAAGAAAAAACAAAAACAATATATTTTAACAAAATCTGAAAAAATCAGATTAATTGAAAATTTAGGCGTAGATTATTTATATTTGCTTGATTTTAACGAAGAATTTTCTAAAATTACCGCCTCTGATTATTTAAAAATGCTTGTTGAAAATCTTCATCCAAAAGCGATAACTTCCGGTTATAACCACTATTTCGGCTATAACAAAAGTGGCAACAGTGATTATTTAAAATTAATGCAGAATGAATATAATTATGAATATTTAGAAGTTGAACCTGTAAAAATCAAACTCGGAATAGTAAGTTCCTCAAAAATCAGAGAGGCTTTACTTTCAGGCAATATAAAATTAGCAAATTATATGCTTGGTTACAGATTTTTTGTAGAAAACGAAGTTATCGAGGGTCAACAACTCGCAAGAACACTAGGTTTCAACACTGCAAACCTACTTTTTCCTGAAGATATTATTCAAATTCCAAATGGAGTTTATGCGGTAGAAGTCAATATTGACGGCAATAACTACATTGGCATCGCAAATTATGGTACAAAACCAACTGTTACAAATGACAATAAGAAGATTTTAGAGGTTCATATTGTTAATTTTGATGAAAATATCTATGGAAAAGTTATAAAAGTTAGTTTTTTAGATAAAATTAGAGATGAAAAGAAATTTGACTCTTTGACTCAATTAAAAGAACAAATTACAAAGGATATTGAATGTTTAAAATTGTAATTTTAGGGCATAGCGATATGCTTTCAAATTTAATAATCGGCTCAACCGACGCAAATTGTAAGATTGTTGGCATTTTGAGATATGAAAAATTAAAAAATTGTACATTTGTTCAAAAATTAAAAGATTTCTTCTTGCCGTCAAAAGAATATAGTTATATAAAAAGTTATAATTTGCCTGAAATCAAATCAAAAAGTGCGAATTCAGAAGCCTTCAAAAAAGAATTGTTACGATTAAATCCTGATATCGTGCTTGTTGGGACTTGGGCAGAAAAATTAAAAAAAGATATCATTCAGTTGCCAAAAATTGCAATGATAAACGTTCACCCATCGCTTTTGCCAAAATATAGAGGTCCAAACCCTTATTTGCAAACAATTTGGAACGGCGAAGAAAAAACCGGAATTACATTCCATTTGATGAGCGAAAAATTTGATGCAGGTCCAATTCTTTTGCAAAAAACAATTGAAATCAAACCAGACGACACTGGCAAAGAATTAAGAGAACGTACAGTATTGACCGCACGTTCAGCAGTTACAGAATTGTTAAATATGCTTGCTGACGATTTTATTATTCCTGTTGACCAAAGCGAGGACAGAGCAACTTATCAACCTCAAGTTACTAGAGATGATGTTATGCTTGATTTTAACAAGTCAGCAAAAGAAATTTCTGCTCATATAAGAGCATTTCACCCTTGGAGTAAAACTTATTTTGAACACGGAAACAAATTTTTTGCACCAAATCCGTATGAATTAAAAATTTTAGAAAACGAAAAAGAAAACACTTCTGCTGGCGAAATTATTGATAAAAACCATAAAGAAAATTCTATAACTGTTGTTTGTGGCGACGGAAAACTTTTAAAAATGTCAAACTTAAAGTTATACGGCTTTTTCAACAAATTTGGAACATCTTCATACATAAAAAATAAAGTTAAACTGAAAGACACTTTGTATTGTTCATCTAAATAGAGGATTTGAGCATGCTTTTGACGTGTTATCTTCATGATGAAAGTAGTTAATGTAGAGAGATTTTTGTTATGTTGTCAAACAGTTTTAACGAAAAAATGCTTATTGCTGACATTTTCGAAGTGAAGAAAAATTCAAGTGCAATTGTAAAATTGTGGCAAGAAGCAAAAGACATTGAAATTACTCTTGATTTTTTACAACCAAACGGATTTTTGGGTAAATTAATCAGAAGATAATTTTGTGTTACTTGAAATAATGGTCTAAAAAAGATATAATGCACTTATGACTGTTATAAGAAAATTGAAACCGTCAGATAAAAACCGAGTTAAGGATATGATTTCGTTCCTCGGCAATGTTGAGGCGGAAAAATTTACAAAAAGATTAATAAGTACGTCTTGCGATTTATTTCATTATTGGCTTCCGCTAAAAATGAAATTTATGGCAGAATCTTACGTGCTTGAGGACGACGAAAACAATATCCACGGAATGATTTCAGTCATTCCTGTAAGTGGAAACCCTCAAAAAATCAATATAACAAAACTTTTATTTAAAAAAGAATATTATGACATCGGCAAACATCTTGTAGAAGTTATTGTCGCAAGATTTGGGGCAAAAGGTGCTCAAACATTTATTGTTGCCGTTGACGAATCTCACGATGAGTTGTTAAAACTTTTTATCGACGGTTGTGGATTTAGAAAATGTGCCTCAGAATCACTTTGGAGAGTAAATTCAACAGAATTTGGACAGTCAGAATCAAATGCTTTTAGACACTTTAAAAATTCTGATGCTCAAGCAGTAGCAATGCTTTTCAACGATTCTTTAATAACTTATTTTAAACCGTCGCTTCTGAAAACGAAGAATGAATACGCAGACAAATTCTTTATCGGTTTGACTGATAATACAGAATTGAAATACGTTTTAGAAGATACAAATTTGCAAACTTTACTTGCGTACTTGTCAATAAAAACTTACGACAATTACAATTATGTTTTGGATATAACTGTTTCAAACGGATTTGAATACGATTTTGACGTTATTTTGAACTTCGCATACAACGAAATAAAAAAACGACAAAAAGATTTTTCATTGTTTGTAAAGTCTAAAAAATACGTTCAAAATTCTGAAATTTTTGAAGAATATTTGCAAAACAAAAACTTCAGTTGCGTACAAACACAAATGATTTTGGTAAAAGACTTCTACAAATTGATTAAACAAGAAGTTCCAACACACGAAGTTATCTTGTTTGCGGAAACTTCAGGTAGACCAGTTTTCAAAATTTAGAATTGCAAAGTTTCACCAGCATTCATAATTTGACAGTTTAAGCCTTTTGTTTGCAAAAGCATTTCAAATCGTGCAATATCAACAGAAATTACACTAAAAGTATTGTAATGAATAGGAATTGTAACTTTTGCACCAATCCACTCAGCAGCAATTCCCGCTTGCTCAATATCCATTGTATAGTGTCCACCAACTGGAAGCATTGCAATATCAGGGTGATAAAGTTCTTTTATCAATTTCATATCTGAGAATAAACAAGTATCGCCCACATGATAAATTCTTACACCGTTAATATCAAGGATTATTCCGGCAGGTTCACCTGCGTAAACTCCGTCATAACTTGATGAGTGAAATGCAGGAACAAAAAGAGCCTTACCCCAATCGTATTCTATCCAAGAGCCAAAATTAACTCCGTCTGTTCTAACACCTTTTTGTGAACAGATATTTGCAAGTTCAAATATTGCAGTAATTTGAGAACGGCAATGTTTTGCAATATCAATTGAGTTTCCGACATGGTCTGCGTGTCCGTGAGTTAAAAATATATCAGTAATGTTGGCATTTCTGTAATCATATTCGTTCTGACTTGCTTGTAAAAATGGGTCAATCAAAATTGAACGTTCAAAAATTTTAATCTCAAAACCGCTATGTCCTAAATATGTTAAATCGAATGCCATAAAATCTCCTTTTTGTTTAAATTTATCATAATTTCGTGTAAAATACAAATATGCAAAGTTATGAAAAATATATGCTAGAATGTTTTGGACTCGCAAAAAAAGGGGCAGGATTTGTTTCGCCAAACCCTCTTGTGGGTTGCGTTGTGCTAGATAAAAACGACAATGTAATTTCAAAAGGATATCACCACAAATACGGTGAAAACCACGCAGAACGTGATGCTTTGTTGAAATTACAAAACGACGAAGCAAGAGGCGGAACTTTGATTGTGAATTTAGAACCTTGCTCTCATTTTGGAAAAACTCCACCTTGTGCAGATTTGATTATCGAAAGAGGCTTGAAAAAAGTTGTTATTGCAATGCGTGATGTAAACCCTATTGTTGCAGGAAACGGTATAAAAAAACTCCAAGATGCAGGGATTGAAATAGTTGAGCACGTTTTAGAAGAACAAGCAACAGATTTAAACGAAATTTTCATAAAAAATATGGTAGAAAAAAAAGTTTTTGTTGTCCTAAAAACCGCAACAACTCTAGACGGAAAGATTTCTACAAAAACTGGTAGTTCAAAATGGATTACGTCAGAAAATGCAAGAAAAAAAGGCAAAGAACTTAGAAATTTATATGATGCCGTAATGACAACGTCTTCTACCGTTCTTGCCGATAATCCGGAGTTTAATTGCAAAACAAAAATTTTACTGGATAGAGAATTAAAATGTGATTTTTCGATGAAATATTTCAAAACTGGTAAAATTTATGTTGCAACCTGCAAAAAAAATCTTCCGCAATGCCCTGATAATGTTAAATTTCTTCAATGTTCAGAGGAAAATGCAAAACTTAATTTGGCGGAATTATTCAAAAAACTTTTCGATATGAAAATTATGTCTGTTTTTGTTGAGGCTGGCGGAATTTTGAACGGCGAATTGTTAGAAAAAAATCTTGTTGATAAAATTTATCACTTTATCGCACCAAAAATTATTGGAGATAATTCAGCAAAATCAGCATTCTCTGGACGAAATATAACAGAAATTAGTGATAGCAAGATTTTTAAAATTCATTCGGTCGAACAAATTGAACCTGATATTTTAATTACACTAAAAAAGGCTTAAAATGACAAAAATTGACTTACACGTACATAGTAATTGCTCAGACGGAAGCGACACAATTCCAGAATTAGCAAAAATAATCGAAGATGCGGGACTTGAAATTTTTGCACTTACCGACCACGACACTGTTAGCGGTTGTGATGAAATGGAAAGACTTTTACCCAAAAACATAAAATTCATAAAAGGGGTTGAATTTACTTGTATTACAAACGGTATAAAGTGCCATATTCTTGGATTTTGGTGCGATGTAAAAAATCAAAGATTGCTTGATTTAATCGAAAAAGGCAAAAAATTAAGACGTAGAAAATTCGATATAAGAGTAAAATACCTAAAAGATGTTTTGAATATTGAACTTACGAAAGACGAATTGGACTGGCTAAATTCAAGAAATAGCGTTACAAAAACTCATTTTGCAAACATTTTGGTAAATAGAGGATTTGCAGACGACCCCGTTTCAGCAATGAAAAAATATTTAGATGCTTGCAAAACTCCAAACGCAGATTTTGACGCAAGAGAAGCGATTGAAACAATTGTTGAAGCAGGTGCAATACCGGTTTGGGCTCACCCATTGGGTGGTGAGGGAGAAACACACCTTGATTTTAAAGAATTTCCAAAACGGTTGGAACATATGATTTCACTTGGAATTAAGGGGATTGAATGCTATTACTCAAGATATAACCGAGATGAAATCGAGTTTTTGAAAGATTGTGCAAAAAAATATAACCTTTTGATAAGCGGTGGAAGTGATTACCACGGCAAGAATAAGAAAAATATCACCCCAGCAAAACTAAGCACCGACTACATTCAAGTCGAAAAATCAGACTTAACAGTTTTGGATTAGTGAATAGTTAGAAGATTTTTATTTCTTGACAATAAAGATGCCAGAATAAATCCAAGCCGTTTAATGCGAAGGCGAAACTAGACCCACAACTCAAAAATTATTTGCAACTCGTAACAGGTGGATTTGCATTTGGATTTAATGTAACATTACTATTTTTACATTTACCATTATTATCTGCTTTTAGATAATCCATATTATCATAATTAATTACCCATGCAGTAGCAAGTTCTCCATCCCCTGTTGCTATTGTAGAACCACCAGTAGAAACACTTGGCAAGTCGCTAAGTTGAATTTGACTAGACGATAAATCAACAAAAACAGTAAAAACATCATTTCCAGCGGTATTCTTACCTTTTGTACCATCAATATTCATAGTTATTGAAAAATTACTAGCACAAGTACCTAATATTGCAATACTAGCACCGTCTGCTAGTACAAATTTATAATAGCGATCTGATGAATCAAATTTAGTAGAGCCAAAACATTGTTGATTTGTAGTAACTCCACAATTTTTAGATACCTTCATAAACTCTGTTAATCTATCTCCCGTACGAATTGCATATGCTTTTGCATCAGAAGTATTGTCGTTTATGAACCATTCGTTTACTGGTCCGTAAACGGCAACAGCACGACCTAAAGCATCATCAAGATTTTGATATAATTTTTTAACCTTAGCGACTTTTTCTTTTTCACCAGTTGAACTATTTAAGTTTGGCAAAGTAAGGGCTGACACAATGCCGATAATACCCATTACGATTAGGGTTTCCGCCAAGGTAAATGCAACGAATTTTTTAACCGTCA
>CAVFCO010000084.1:0-3421 GCA_963620955.1 Alistipes senegalensis
ACATATTTATTGGTTAGTAGAACATGAATTTTTGCCATTTATGTACTTTGAAGGAGAATTAGAGGCTACTAGTTGGCTTAATCACATTGCAGCACCAATGTTATTTTTAGTGGTACAATTGGCGGTTATAATCGGTAGTTTATTGATTTTCTCTATTGCAAAAGTGAAATTTAATTCACCTTTCAAATTGGGTGAAGATTATAAAAAAGAAGACGTTTGGTTTTTGCTTTTATTAGGTTTAACACCTTTGGTCGTACATGTTGTAATGGGCTTATTTATGGGTGGAACAATGCGTCCTCGTTGGGGATTTGAGTTTTGGTTCTTATTAGGAATAATGTTATTTTACTTTTACCCATTCAAAGAAATTACAAAAAATCAGTTTTGCTTTATGCTTAAATCTGCTTATGTTGTGATGTTTATTGTATTTCTTTCTTTAGGAACTTTGCTTTCTGTTGAAAAAAACTACAGAAGCCGTTATCCGGTTGCTACAATTTATTCAGATTTAAGTAATGCTTGGGCAAAAAATTGCGACACTCCTTTAAATTATATTGGAGGATATATCGAGTGGACATTACCGCTTACAATTTATGCAGAATCCCACCCAACAACAATTTTGGATACTTTCGGCTTTAAAAATCCTTGGATTAATCAAGATGACCAAAAGCAAAACGGTGTTTTAGTTCTTGACAGAACAAAAGAAAGGGTTATAAAACAAACTTTTCAGGCTTGCCCTTACTTGCCAAAAGATTATAAAATAGAGCCAGTCCCTTATTCTTTTGAGTTAACAAATGCTTTTGGACAACCTAGAACTTACGATATTTATTACTTTATTGTTCCGCCGATGAAATAGGGTTGGATAAAGGCAAAATAAAAATATTTCTCTTTTTTATAACAGACAGAGCGGGCGATTGCATTGCAATCGCCCGCTCATTAAAATTTTAATTATGTATTAAGTCCGTCGATTTTTAATTCAACCTGTTCTGGAAATGCGATTTTTTCGAAATCTTCCAATTTCATTGGTTTTGCGTATAAGAAACCTTGTGCGATATCGCAACCTGAATTTGTTAAGAATTTTGCTTGTTCAACCGTTTCAATACCCTCAGAAACTGTTTTTAACGACAAGTTCTTAGCCATTGATAATACGTGTTGTACAACGATTTTACCTCTTTCGTCTGTAGTAGAATCATTGATGAATTCTTTGTCTAACTTCAAGATGTCGCAAGGGATTTGACGAAGCATATTCAATGAAGAATATCCTGAGCCAAAGTCGTCCATTGCAATACTAAAGCCTTGTTTTTTAAGTTCAGTTACAATGTCTAGGAATTTGTTAAAATCTTCAAATCCCGCAGACTCTGTTAACTCTAATTCCAATAAACTTGTTGGAATGTCGTATTTTTTTATTAATTCTTTTAAATCGTCAATGAAAAACTCATTGCTCAAGTGCAATCTTGATACGTTTACTGAAATTGGAACTGGGTGATATCCTCTGTCAATCCAACTTCTGATTGCTTTGCAGGCTTGTTCCCAAATATATCTATCAATATTCAAAACAAAACCATTCTTTTCAAACAATGGAATGAAATCGTTTGGAGGCATAAATCCTTTTGTTGGGTGCATCCATCTTACTAATGCTTCAGAACCCGCAACTTTTAATGTTTTCATATCGTATTTTGGTTGTAAATACATTACAAATTGATCGGTTGCAAGTGCGTGATGCATTTCGTCTTCAATATTTTTTTCGATTAACAATTGTTTTCTTAAGTTGTCATCGTAGTATGAAATGTATTTGTTTACATCGTTTGCAATTGTACGTTTTGCAAGTCCAACACGGTCGCACATAATGTAGATTGGAACTGTAACATCATTGATTAAATAAACCCCAAACAATGGTACAAGTTTTGCTGCCGCCTTGTTGTAAGATGTTTTCAAAATTGTCATTGTTTCGTTGTTGTAGTTTTCAATTTCCTTGTAAATCTTATCTACAGTGCCGTTGATATCTTCTTCTGTGTTGTATTTAATTATGAACAAGTATGTTGCGGCAAAAGAACGTGCCATAATTGAATTTTTAGGCAAATTCTTTTGGATAATTCCGTAAACATCTTTTAAAATTACGTTTGCTAAATCAAATCCGTAAAGTTCATTGATTACCTTAAATTTTGCAATATCCATTAATACAAGTGCGTATTTATCACTTGATGAAACATTTTTTAGAATTTCTTGTGCTTCAATAATGAATTTTGCTTTGTTATGACCGCCTGTAATATCGTCGACAAAAGCGATTTCCATCATTTTGTCGTAAGATTTTTTTTGCATTGCTTCAACACGTTTCAAAATCAAGAATACAAGACAGTTGATTGCTAACATGATGCCAATAGTGAAGAATACAACTTCAATTGCACTCAATGCTAAAACTTTTGCCGGTACAAATAACAAGATTAACCAGTCGCTGAAAGCGATAGGTGAATATGCTCCTAGCCAAATTTGACCGTCAAGGAAAGTCCAAAATGTTCCTGTTTTAAGGTCTTTTATTTCTTGTTCTAAAGTGTGTTTGTTTGTTGAAATAAATGCTTCCGGTTGGTCAAAGAAGTTTTGGAAATTATCGATTGCAGGATTGTTTGAACGCAAAACGTAATCGCCATTACTTTTTATGATGTTACTGAAAGCCGTACCGTTGAAAGTGTTAATGTCTAAAATGTTTTTGAAAATGTCGGCTCTTGCTTGAGCAGATAAAACTGCAACAACTTTACCGCTTTTGTTTATTGGTACTGCGTAAATGTTTCTGTAAGAACCCCAGCCGTCTTTTGTTTCTTGAATTCTTTGGAAACACGTACTACCTTGTTTTGCGTCTTGGAAACAAGGTGATTTATATTCATTAGAAGTTCTTATCACATCATCATCTCTGCGTGCAGTGTAGGCAAAGCCTTTTCTATCGATAAAAGAAAAACTTCTGAATGCGGCTTGTCTACCGTCTGTTTTTAAATATGCAGAAAGTTCGTGTGGTTTAAAGGTTGAAATGCCGTCGCCTAAAGAACTTGCAATCATTTCTAAAACTTGCAAATCGCCTGCAATACGGTTGTGAACGTTGAATGCAAGTTGTTGAGATACTTCGCTTGAAATCTTTTCTGAGGCTTTAATTTGAGTTGACATCAAGTGAAATAACGTCAAAACACCAACGATAATTAGTAAAAAAATCGTTGCAATAAAAATATTTATAATCTTATCTTTTTGATTATCTTTTTGTAATGAATTTTGAACCATAAAAACCTATCATTAACATTCTATCCATATTATAGTACAAAAATTTTGAAAAATCTTAATTTCAAGTTTTTTATAAATGTTACAATTGAAACTTTGATTTTGAGTGAAAATATTTCTCAATGCTTGTAGGTGCCGAGTTATGTCTAAAAAATGAGAATTTTTA
>CAVFCO010000084.1:3495-5528 GCA_963620955.1 Alistipes senegalensis
GAATTTTTAAATGTTATTAATAAAAATTAATAAAAAGAGGTCTGAAAAATTTAATTCAAACCTCTTTTCTAATTAATATATTTTTATTTTTTTGCTCCGTTAACTTGACCGTTCTTCATTCCATTTTTTAAGCCATTTTTTAGTCCATATTTCATACCGTCTTTTTGTCCATTTTTTGCACCATATTTTAGACCTTCTTTTTGACCATTTTGTATGCCATTTTTAAGTCCGTCTTTGTGTCCTTGAGGAGTGCTTGCTAGTGCGGGTGTGATACTAAATGCGACAATGAATGCTCCTGACATAAATAGTGATAAAAGTTTTTTCATAATTTACTCCTTTCTATTTTTCTCTTACAACTCTGAAACCAACATTATTGTAAGTCATATTTTGATTTCTGCTTTCGCTTCTGTCTTCTGTTCTGCAACTAGTTCTTGCAGTGTTCCAAGCACCACCTTTTACGGCTTTGTTGTTGATGATTGTAGAATTTGTTCTTGATGAAGATGTCCATTCCCAAACATTTCCCCACATATCAATTGCTCCAGAGGCTGAAAGAGTATTTGCATAAGCAGTTACTGGGGTTAATCCATTTTGTTCTCCTGCATTGAAATCTGCATCTTTTGGCATATGACCTGCGGCTTGTTCCCATTCTTTTTCTGATGGCAGTCTATATTTGGCAGTGTTGTCATTTTTTGTAAGCCAATTGCAATAGGCTACGGCATCATTAAATGAAACATTTACTACAGGATATTGTGCTAAATTGTATGGCATAATTCCATTTGTCCAATGTTGTGGTGCTTTTCTGCCAGTTGCTTGTACAAATTTTGAATATTGAGCATTTGTTACTGGTGTGTAGGCGATTGAAACATTTTGATTTGCTCCTAAAACTGGTAAATATCCGTCTTTTGATTCTCTAACTCCTGGGCGAAGACGAGGGTCTGTAAAACGGCTTAGAGATTGATTAATTCTTGAATCTCTATCTCTAATCATTTCATCTACAATAACTTGCATTTCATTAACTTTTGATTGGTCTTTTGCGGTTTGTTTTAATTCTGTAAGTTTTGCTTTTTTTCTTGCGACAACTTTGTCGTAATTTATTGCAATTTGGTTTCTCAAGGCTTGTTTGTTCGCCTCAGTTGGATTTTGTCTGTATTTTGCAATAAGTCCTTTTGTAACATCGTCCAAAACAGGACGTTCTTTTTCAACGGTAGTTGAATATTTAAAAGATTTTGCTTCCGGATTTACCCTCATTTCCGCTTGAGCAGTGCTTACGGTAAATATTGTCAAAATAAGAATAGAATAAAAAATGTTTTTTACCATAAATTTCCCTCTCGTTTTTTTCTTGCACATTTTTAAAACGATTAATTTTTAGTTTTGTTCATTTTTTTTGTTTAATTATGAATTTTTGTTAATGTCATAACTTTGTTTTATTTTGCAGAAAATTCTTAAAAAATTAAAAATGCTCCGGTAAAATAATAGAGCCGATTTGTCAAATAAGATTGGTTTTAAATTACCATTAAGATTGTGCCTACAGTAATCAAAATTGAGGCGATAAACATTTTTAAATTTATTCCCTCTTTTAAAATTAATGCAGACAAAATTAAAACAAAAATTAGGCTGAATTTATCTACAGTAACGACTTTTGTTGTGTCGCCAAGTTGTAATGCTTTAAAGTAGCATAACCAAGACAAACCTGTCATTAGTCCTGAAATTATTAAAAATACCCAAGATTTTGTGCTTATATTCGGGATTTGTTGGAATGTTTTTGTCGAAAGTACAATTCCTGTTGCAAGAATTAGCACGACAAAAGTTCTAATTGCTGTGCCTAAATTCGATTCAACATTTGTAATCCCAATTTTTGCTGTAATTGCTGTGAGTGCCGCAAATAAAGCACTTCCTGTAGCATATAATAACCACATATCTTTACCTCAATATAAATATAGTACAAAAATGCAAAAAAATGGAAGTTTAAAACTAGACCGTAATTTCTGAAAAATCTACACGGATAATTTTTTCTAAATCAAGTGGTGAAACTT
>CAVFCO010000085.1:0-2672 GCA_963620955.1 Alistipes senegalensis
CAGTATGCTGAATTGCACCTGAAATTCCACATGCAATATAAATTTTTGGAACAACAGTTTTACCTGTTTGCCCAACCTGTATAGAACTTTGAGCAAGTTTCATGTCGACTGCCCCACGAGAAGCACCGACAGAACCATCCAAAACTTTTGCCAACTGTTCCAAAAGTTCAAAACCTTGTTTAGATTTCATTCCCTTTCCGCCAGCGACAATAATTTCGGCTTCATCAATTCTTACATCAGAATTTAATTCGTTTGGAATAAATTCCACCAAATTAACTCTGTTTTCAACATTTGACAAATCAAACTGAATATCAATAAATTGAGTATCCTTGCAGATTTCAACCTCTGATTTTTTCAAAACTTTTGGTCTAACCGTTGCCATTTGAGGATAATTTTTACACAAAATTGTTGCCATTAAATTACCACCAAAAGTTGGACGAGTAGAGGCTAATTTGCCATTTTCATTAATATCAAGTTTAGTGCAATCAGCCGTTAAACCAGTATTTAGGCTAGACGAAATCACTGGTGCTAAATCCCTACCTTGAGTTGTAGCACCTATCAAAACAATTTCAGATTCAATCTCTTTGATTAAATTTATTGCTATGTTTGAGTAATAATCTGTTGAATAGTTTTTTAATTCTGGTGAATTTGCGATATAAACTTTATCAAAACCATTTTTACTCAAAATATTTTCATTTTCTTCTAAATTAGTTCCGTCAGTAATTAAAAATGCAGAAATTTCACAATTGTCTAACTTTTTAGACAATTCTTGGGCAGAATTTGCCAATTCCAAAACAACATTATGCAAAATTCCGTTTCTATCAGTTTGTGCGTAAATCAAAATACCTTTAGCCATTCAACACCTCTAGTAATTTATTTACAGCCTCATCTGTTGAATTTGGAACAAATATTTCGCCACCTTGTTTTTGTTCAGGACGAAAAGCCTTACTTACACAAGTTGGAGAGCCTTTTATGCCAACATTTTCTGGTTGTAATCCAACATCATCTATAGAATAATGAGGAATTTCAACATTTTGAGCAACTTTAAAACCCTCAATTAAAGGTCGTCTTGGTTCATAATCGCATTTTAGCATACATAAAACGGCAGGAAGTTTTACATCTAAAATTTCTACACCGTCTTCAACTTCTTTTTTTACTGTTGCTATGCCGTTTTCAACTTTCAAAATCTCTTTAACGTAAGTTACAAGAGCAAAACCTAAGTTCACAGAAATCGCAGGTCCAGTTTGAGCGGTATCACCGTCAGTTGCAAACTGCCCACAAAGAACCAAGTCAAGATTTTCAACCTTTTGTTTTATCGCAGAAGCAAGAGTTCTTGCGGTTGCAATGGTATCAGCACCTGCAAATTTTTTATCAGTAACAACAAATCCCTCATCAACACCCAAAGCAATTGCTTTTCGGATAATTTCTTCTGATTGAGGAACACCCATTGTTAAAGCAGTAATTTTTGCGGAAAAATCTTTATCTTTAAGTCTTAAAGCAGTTTCCAAAGCATAGACATCAAACGGATTGATAATACTCTCCAACCCTTCACGTTGGATAGTATTATTTTCAGTCCATTTTATATCTGCAGTATCCGGAACTTGTTTAACACATACCGCAATATTCATAACTATTATTTTTTAGATTGTTTCATTTGTACGTCTAATGCAGCATTGTGAGCCAACATGTAAACTGAACAAATTTTGTAGTTTTTCAAGTACCATGCACAAGAGTCTTGTGAACAAACTTTTTCAAAATCAGCACCTGCTGACATTAATGGGCAAAACGGAATATTTTTATCTGCCATAACTTTACTAACCTTTCTTTAACAAGTTGCAGTTTTCATCTCTCTTACGTTCTTGATCTTTATAAATTTTTGTTCTGTTAATAACTTCATCGAAATCGATTTTATGAGCATCGAAATCAGGTCCGTCAACACAAGCAAATTTAACTTCGCCACCAACTGTGATACGACAAGCACCACACATGCCAGTACCGTCAACCATAATTGGGTTCATACTTGCTTCTGTGTAAATACCTTTATCACGAGTTAAGTTTGCAACTGCTCTCATCATAGGCATTGGACCAACTGCGATTGCATAATCAACTTTTTCTTGACCCATAATGCGTTCTAGAACTTGTGTTACAAAGCCTTTTTCGCCTAATGTACCGTCATCTGTTGTAATAAATAATTCTGTGCAAGCATCTTTCATTTTATCTTCCCAGAAGATTAAATCTTTGTTTCTTGCACCCATAATCATATAAACTTTGTTACCTGCTTCTTTGAACGCTTTTGCAATCAAGTAGCAAGGTGCAGCACCGTAACCACCTGCTAAGCAAACTACCGTACCGTATTTTTTAATGTGTGTAGGCTGTCCTAAAGGACCTACTAAATCTGCTAATTCGTCGCCAACATTTAATGATGCAAGTTGTTTTGTTGAATAACCAACAGCCATGAATACCAATGTTAAAACACCATTTTCTTTATCTACATCAGCGATAGTTAATGGAACTCTTTCTCCGTCTTTTTCTGCTCTAAAAATAATGAATTGTCCTGCTTTTGCGTTTCTTACTACGTAAGGTGCGTCAATTGTGATTTCATATTGGTTTGGACAAAGTTCTTTTTTAGATAAAATTTTATAAGCCATTTTACTATCCTCTTTCAGTTTACT
>CAVFCO010000086.1:0-7306 GCA_963620955.1 Alistipes senegalensis
AACTTTGATAATATGGATTATCTAAAAGCAGGTACAGACGGAAAATGTAAAAATAATACAAGTAGAACGCTTAATGCAACCGCAAATCCACCTGTTACTACTTGTAAGTAATTTGCGAGTCTGTATTTATCGTCACCCCGTACTTGTTACGGGGTCTTAAAGATACCGCAACGGAGTGCGGTATGGCGAATAATTACTAAATCCGCAGTTCAGAATGACATGTGTTAATATCCTTGATTTAATTTTATTCGTTATATATTGTAAACAAATGTAACGATTTGCCCAAACCCTGCAATTGTCATGTTTTTTATGTTTTTATATAAATGTAAGTGAAAAATAAATCAAACACACGAGTTTAGTTTGGAGTGATATTATGGCATTAGGTTTTAATTCAAATTTATTTAATACAAATACTCAGTCAGCAAGAAGTAATGAAACTGCTGGTGTTATCGCAACATCAACTGAAACAGCAGGTGTAATTGCTTCAGCAAACGCAGAAACTGCAGGCTTGATTGCTTCAGTAGGTCAAATTGATTCTTTCGAATCAAATAATCCGTTTGCTCCACAAATTGATTATAGTCAATTTGCTTCAGTTCCTGAAACTGCTGGTTCTATCGCAGAAGCAGAAACTGCTGGAGTTGTAGCATTCGGTGGCATTGAAACAGCAGGCTCTTTGGCATCAGTAGGTGCAGAAACTGCAGGCTCTGTTGCTTTCTCTGACAGTGGTTCATTTGGTTCTTTCGATAGCGGTTTTGTTTGCTAAGAACCAATGAAACAACTTTTCACTTAAAATTTTAGCGAGTCTAACGACTCGCTTTTTTTGTTTATTGACGTTTGTAGTTTTTTCGGCAAAAGTGGTAGTTTTATTCGTCATGTTACTTACCGGACAAAATTACGAATTCGTCATACCGGATTTATTCCGGTATCTCTTATTAATGCTTTTAGATACCGCAACGGAGTGCGGTATGACAAAAACGTCATACTGCATAAGTGAACGTTAGTGAACGCATTGCGGTATCTTCTACATTTAACGACTCGCTTTTTTTAGCATTTCTTTTACGGTATTAATCGGTATTGCAAAGCCTATACCAATATTTGAAATATTGTTATCAGGGTTATAAATCGATTGGTTTATCCCAACCACTTCGCCATTTGTTGTAATCAAAGGTCCGCCTGAGTTTCCAGGGTTAATCGCTGCATCTGTTTGAATTTTATCCTTTGCGTAGTCAATTCTTGAAATTATTCCCTGAGTCAAAGTTCCGTTAAATCCAAAAGGGTTGCCGATTGCGAGAACCTTTTGACCGACCTTAATATTCTCAGAATTTCCAAGCATAATAACATTCAATTCTTCTTTACATGGAATTGTAATCAACGCCAAGTCGCTTTTATCCTGTTTCAAAATCTTTGCGGGGTAAACATGCCCGTTATGTAGGGTAACTTCGATTTTTTTACTACCGCCAACAACGTGTGAACTTGTTAAAATTATCCCCGATTTATCAATAATACAGCCTGTTCCGCTTGAAACACCTATCGGCAGTTCTGCATCTATCGACACAATTGCAGGATTTAACCGTTCATAAACGGTCATGTTCGTTAATTCTTCTTCGTCATATCCAAAAACTGTGACGTTAGTAATAAAAATGATACAAATCGTAATAAAAAATTTTTTAGTCATAATCCCATAAAAACCCCTCTCTACAACGTTATTATGCAGTATGTTTAAAATTTTTACTACTACTAAGATAATAAATTTACCTGATAGTTATTGCCAGTATTAAATCTTTATTTTATAATACGTTTGAAACCTAACGTCAGGTTTCAATTAAGATATGAGTAAGGAAAGGAATTTAAAATGAGACGTATTGATTTGTTCAAACAAGCATTAAACGAAAAAAGAGCATTAAAAGTTATTTCTGGTATCAACAACTTCGATTTAGAAAGAGTTGAAATGATTGTTGCTTCTGCTATCGAAGCAAAAGCAACTGCTATCGACGTTGCTGCAACTCAAGAAGTTTTAGAATTATCTAACAGATTAATCTCTGAATCAAACTCAGACATCACTTTAATCGCTTCTTCTATCAACCCTATCGAATTAGCAAACGCTGTAAACCTTCACAACGTTGATGCTATCGAATTAGGCAACTTTGATGCTTTATATAAAGAAGGTTTGTCAATGAACTCTACTAAAATCTTAGACTTAGTAAGAGAAACATTGTCATTAATCGAAAACAGAAGATCTGAAATCATGTTCTCAGTTACTATCCCTGGTTCATTAGAAATTTCTGAACAAATTTCATTGGCTAGAGAATTAGAATCTATGAACATTGATTTAATCCAAACTGAAGGTTTTGTTTCTGAAATCAACAACTTTGAAGGTGCTAGAGCATGGTTAAACAGAGCAGAATTAACAATTTCTAACACATTAGAATTGTCTAAAAACATCGAATTACCTATTATGACATCTTCTAACATCAACACTATCACTGCTCAATTCGCTTTCGCAGCAGGTGCTAGTGCAATCGGTTGTGGTTCTTGCGTTAACAGATTAGAATCAAAAATCTCTATGTTAGCAGTAATCAGCAACTTAGTAGAAATCGCTAACAGAAACGGTATCATGATGTCTTCAATCATGAACTCTAAAATTTCTGAATCTAGCATGATTTCTTCTTCATCTTTAGTTTAATTATTAGAAATGATGATATAGAAAAGCCCTGATGCGAAGCATCAGGGCTTTTTTTATTGAATAATTATTATATTGATAATTCTTTTGAAATTTTGTTTATGTCGTTTTTTAATTTAGTATCAGTTTTTATTGCCTTTTTAATCTTATCTGAGGCATACATTACTGTTTGGTGTCGTTTCCCTAGTTCTTTTGCAATACTTTCGTAACTGTTTTGAAGTTTTTCTCTTGCGATGTAGCAAACAACTGAGCGAGCATTTGAGATATTTTGCATTTTTGAAGTACTTTTGATGTCAGAAATTGAAACTTCAAAATAGTCTGCGACTGTTTCTATAACTTTTTCGATACTTGGTTTTTCTGACATTTCTTCGCATTTTAGTACTTTTTTTGCATATTCAAGAGTTATCGGGGTTTCTTCAATATCTGAGAACGCATTTACCTTTGTGAATGCACCCTCTAATTCTCTTACGTTGTCGTCGAAATATTTAGCGATGTATTCAAAAACCTCTTTCGGAATATTTTCAATACTTTTTTCTTTTGCAAGATTTTCCAAAATTTTTACTCTTGTTTCAAATTCAGGCGGTTTAATTTCAACAACCAAGCCTTGTTCAAAACGAGTTCTTAAACGTTTTGGAATTTCAGGTAAATCTTTTGGTAATTTGTCTGAAGTCAAAACGATTTGTTTGTTTGCGTTATAAAGAGTATCAAAAGTGTTGAACAATTCGTCAATACATTTCTTTTTATTTTCAATAAATTGGATATCATCAATCAACAAAATATCAACTTCTCTGTATCTTTTTCTGAAATTTTTCATCGCAGAATTTGTATTTTTGTTTGGCACAAATGCTGTTGAATCCACGTAATCATTGATAAAGTCCTCTGTTTTAATACATTGAACTTTTAAATTCTTTTTCATTGTTACGTAATGCCCAATTGCTTGCATTAAGTGAGTTTTGCCAAGTCCTGAACCTCCTTGAATATACAAAGGGTTATATAGGGCAGTCGGGTTTTCTGCAACCTTTTCTGCCGCTACTTTTGCCAATTTGTTATTTGAATCCTCAACAAAATTATCAAATCTATATCTTAAGTTGATGTTCATCGATTTTACGTAAGATAAATTCTCGATAGATTTTTTACGTTCTTCTAAATTTTGTTGTTCTTTTTGTAATTTTTTTTCTTGTTTTTGGCGTTCTTTCTTGATTTTATCCGCAAATTCTTGGTTATATTCAATATTTACGACAATATCTCTGCCAAAATGTTTTTTGAATGTGTCTAAAAGATTTTTATATTGGGTTCTTTTTATGTAATCAATACCGAATGATTCACCAGAAATCAAAGTAAAAGTGTCGTCTTCAAACGAGATTGCCTCTAGAGGTGCAACCCAAGGCTCAAATGTAGAAGCCGGAATCACCTTTTGCAATTCGTCTTTTACGTCATTCCAAATCTTTTTTACTTCGCTAGTGTTCATATAATAATTTTATAACAAAAATAATTTATAAAAAATAATACCTGCAGACATACTCAAATTCAACGATTCCACCTTGTTATCCATTTCAATTGTAACTTTATCTGTTGAAAAGTTTATCAATTCTTGGCTTAAGCCGTCTGCTTCTGCCCCAAACATTACAAGAGTTTTGTCTTGAGGCTGAAAATCTTTCAAATAGATACTGTCATTTGATTTTGGCAAAGTTGCAATTCTTGTGAAATCGTTAAAATATGTCTTCAAAAAATTGAAATCTTTTGTTTGAAAAACTGGAGTTTTCCATAAGTTTCCAACTGATGCTCTAACACATTTTGGGTTATATAAATCAACTGTGTTTCCGTATAGAATTATTGCATCAAGCGAAAATGCAGTTGCCGTACGTAAAATTGTACCAAGGTTTCCCAAATCTTTAATATTTTCAAACAATGCAACTCTGTTTGCGGTTTTTAGAACTTCCATATCATATTTTTTTTGTATGCCAACTGCCACTGCATCTGGTGCAGAATCAGTTGTCGCAAGTTTTTTCAATACCGGTTCTGTTACGTAAACAATTTTGTCATCAAGAAAATCGTAGTGGAATGCTTTTTCTTTTTGTACGAAAACTTGTTCAATTTCAATATCAGCATCAAACGCTTCTTCAATCGCTTTCAAGCCCTCAAGTAAGAATTTGTTAGATTCATCTCTATTCTTTTTCATTTGAAGTTTTGCCACTTCTTTGATTGTGTCATTGTTTACGCTTGTAATTTCCATTATTTTACCTCAAACTTGCTTAGCCATTGCTTTTCTTGTTCTGTTAACAAAGAATAATCTATGAGTTTTTTTTCATAACACATATTTGAAAAAGATTCGATTTTGTCATTTTTTAAGTAACAAGAGTTTTCTAATCTTACACCAAAAAATCCTTGTTTGTAAAGCCCTGGTTCAATTGTAAAACACATATTATCTTCAAGTGTAACTTCTGCATCTTCACCTGCAGTTGTTAGTCTTGGAGGTCCTTCGTGAACGCTTACACCAATTCCGTGCCCCAATCCGTGGTTGAACACAAAGCCGTCAGGTGCATTTTCTTGTAGAAAATCTCTTGCAACTTTATCGACTACGTATCCGCAATTTGTGTTTGTCGAATTGAATGCTCTTAAAAATGCTTTCAAAACTGTTGTGTATACTTGTTTTTGAAGTTCTGACGGTTGTCCTTTTACAAAAACTCTTGTGATATCTGTTGCAAGTCCTCCTTCAAAATATCCGCCACAATCAATCAAAACAAGCGAACCGTCTTTCAATATTTCGTCTTTTGAAGATTTTGAATAATGTGCAAGTGCTGAATTTTCGTCTTTAGCAATAATTGATGTGAAAGATTGTCCTACAGCACCAAATTTTCTAAAATTGCTTTCCAGTGCGTTTTTGATATCAAATTCAGAAATATTATCGTTTTCTTCAATAAATTTTCTTGTTTCGAGTAATGCTTTATCTGTGTGTTTGAAAGCGTCTTTGTAATGTTCAAGTTCTGCATCAGTTTTTACGCATTTTGTAAATCTTAATGGGCTTAATTTTAATGTTTTTGCCTTGTTGCCAAGAAGTGCAAAATCGTGTGCTGTTACTGAATTTTTATCTACAAAAAATGTCTTTATTTCAGTATTATCCTTAATATATTTTTCGAAATCTTTTAAAGTTTCGTCTTTGAATAAAACGGCTTTGCCTTTTGTTACAACGGCTTTACCCTCTATTGAACAAGAGTTTTCTTTGTTGAAATTTCTCATATTGTACAAATATGACAAGTCTTCAATGTTTGTAACTAAAATTGCTTCGTCATTTTCTAAATTTTTTGACAAATCCTTGGTTTTTTCATCTGTAGATTTTCCAGTCAAATTAAGCGGAATTTCTGTTAAAACTTGAGGTTTTTGTTCTTTTTTATTTTCAATAACATCAACATCAAAAAGTTTTACTGAAATATTTTTTTTGCCGAAATTTTTTGTGAAATTTTCGTATTGGTTTTGCGAATTTTTCTTTGAACAAATGCCAAGTGTTGAATTTGCGTTCATCACTTTTGACATTTCGTCAAGAAGTTTGTCGCCAATTTGAAGTTTTACGACAGTTATGTCGTCGTGGTTAACTTCTAAATCCGCTTGAACGTGGTATCTTCCATCTACAAAAAGAAAAACGTCATTTTTAGATACAATGGCATCGCCGGTTGAGCCTGAAAATCCAGTCAAAAAGTATCTTGAGTTTTTTTCTAAAGCATTGTATTCAACTAAAAATTCGTTAGTTGAGTTTACAAGCAAGTAATCAAGATTGTTTTCTTCAATAAATTTTCTGGCTTTTTCTATGTATTCGTTCATATTATTCGTCAATATCTGTAACTAAAATCAAGTGCCAACCGAATTGTGTTTGTACTGGTTCTGACAATTCGCCTTTTTTAAGCGAGAATGCTGCGTCTTCAAAAGGTTTTACCATTCTACCTCTACCGAAGAAGCCTAAATCACCGCCACGACTTTTTGACGGGCAACTTGAATGTTCCATTGCTGCTTGAGCAAAATCTTCTTTTCCTGATTTGATGCTTTCGTAAAGTTCTTTTGCTTGTTCTTCTGTTTTTACAAGAATATGGCTTGCTCTAACTTCTGGAACTTTTTTTACATCTTCTACTAAAATTAAGTGCCAACCAAATTGTGTTTCTACAGGTTGTGAAACTGTTCCAATTTCTAAAGAAAATGCTGCATCTTCAAAAGGTTTTACCATCATTCCTTTGCCGAAATAACCTAAATCTCCGCCATTCATTCCTGATGGGCAATTTGAATATTCTCTTGCTGCTTGAGCAAATTCTTTACCGTTAGAAATTTCATCATATATTTTTTTTGCTTCGTCTTCTGTTTCAACTAGAATATGACTTGCTTTTACTTGTGTTGACATAATTTTCTCCTTAATCTATTTACTATAAAAATTATACATTAAAAATGAAAAGTTTTTTGTAAAAATTTAAAATCTTGACAAAGGGTAAAATTCAAGTATAAGTTAAAATTTTAATTCAAGTTAAAATTATTTGTAAACTTTTGTTACGGTTTTTGGCATGGGACTAACAAAAAAAAAATTGTTGGGATATCATGCATGTACAACTATCCCCAAATCTCCTCCCAAGATTATGAAGTATATAA
>CAVFCO010000087.1:0-3602 GCA_963620955.1 Alistipes senegalensis
ATATGGTATTATACAAGGTATAGAGGACGAGTTTTATGAAAAAAATATTATATTTTTTAGCGATTTTTATTGCAGGAACAGTAGTTTTTGCTCAAACTGTACAAGAGAATACTGATTTAACACAAAATGCAGTTACAACTCCAACAGAACCTGAATATACTACTGTTAACCAAAGAAATGAAATTTTTTATTACGATAAATATGGAAAAATGATTGCAAGAGATAAAAAAGTCGACAACCAAACATTTTTCTACAACAAAGTTGGACAATTGGTTGGAAAAAGTGTAGAACGAAATGGAAAAACTTATTATTACAACCAAATTAGTAAATTTATAGGTGTTTGCGACGACAACGGCTGTGTTGATAAGGATTTTGTATCAACTGGTAAAATCCCTCCACTACCAGCAATTAAGCACTTTGTTCCAGTTTATGACAACAATATTATGAATCCTCCACCAAAAACAACTGATGAGGAAGCATAAAAAAGCAGTGCTATTCCCCCACAATCTCTGAGGGATTTTGACCGCCCAGCGGGTATGAATAGCACCAATATTATTATAAAGTATCACCGCCGAAAGTTCAATTTTCGGCGGTGATTATTTTTATTTCTTTTTAGTATCTTTAAACATTTTGTCGATAAAATCTTGATATTTATCAAAGATTTTATTACGTTTTAATTTACCTGTTTGACTTAACAAGCCATTTTCTTGGTTAAATCCGTCGTTTAAGATTTCGAAATTTTTAATTTTTTCAAAAGGTTTTAAATTTGGTTTAGTTTTGATGTAGTTATCAATTTCTTTTTTGATTAATTCTTTCAAATCAGGGTTTTTAATAGCCAAATTAGCACCTTTGTTCAAATCTTTTGCTGCAAGTCCACATTTTTCTAATGCATCGTGTGATGGTACAATCAAAGCCCCAACACTTGGCTCGTCTTGACCAACAAGGACGATTTGCTCAATGTAACTACTTTGCAGGCATGCTTCTTCAATTGGCACTGGTTCAATGTTTTCGCCATTTGAAAGTACAATAGTTTCTTTCATTCTGCCAACTAAAACAAGGTGGTTGTCGTAAGTTAGCCAACCTAAATCACCTGTGTTGAACCAACCTTCAGAATCGATAACTTTTTTAGTTGCTTCTTCGTCTTTGTAGTAGCCTTTCATAACTTGAGGTCCACGAACTAAAACCAAACCTTTTTGGAATGCACCAAGTTCATAACCACCATTTGGGTCAACGATTTTTATTTCTGTTCCCATAAGAGGTTTACCTACAGAACCTAAGTAGTTTTTGTCGTTTATATGGCGAACTGTCAATACTGGAGATGTTTCTGTTAAACCATAACCAATTCTTAAGTTGATACCCATAGCATCATAGAATAATTCATCTTTTAGTGAAAGTGAGCCACCGCCAGAGATTGATGCTCGGAAATTCAAACCTACGGCATCTTTAAGTTTTTTGTATAAAGTTTCTCTGAAAAATACGTGCAATGGTTTGATGAATGACCTTACAACCTTGTGATATGTGTTGTGGAAGATGTTATATCCTTTTTGGTTGTTTGTAATTCTTCTTTCGCTATACATTTTGTGGATTTTGTAAGAAATACTTGTTTTGATTGCAAAATCGAATAAATAATAGCCAAATTTTGAATTTTTCTTCAAATTTTGATAAATTCCAAGTCTAAGTGCTTCCCAAACTCTTGGAACTGATGTAAAAATATCAATATCATATTTTTTTAAATCATCTTTTAATTTTGACAAGGTTGTAAAATGCAAATAAAGCCCTTTTGAAAAGAAAACTGATTGAGTTGTCATTTCGTATGCGTGCCAAATTGGTAGAACTTGTAACGAATTTTCACCTTGTTTTAAGTTAAGTGCTTCATCAATTGGTAAAACTTGAGATAACACGTTTTTATGAGAAATCATAACACCTTTAGGAAAACCTGTAGTTCCTGAAGTGTACATCATTAACGCATTATCTTCTTTTTTCAAATCAGGTTGAATAAATTCTCTATTTTTGCCAAATTCAAGGAACATTTTGATTGGATAAATAGGTTTGTTGATATTTTCAGGTCTTTGACCTTTTTCAAATAGAACGATGATAAAGTTCAATTTGTCGTTTCTATTAACAATTTCGGTTAATTTTTCAAGTGATTTGTAATCAGAAATTACAAGTGCTTTTGACTCAGAGTGATTTAGAATAAATTCTAATTCTTCGCTAGGTGCAGAAGTACCTCTAAGTACAGAGCAAGCACCTGCTTTCATAATACCGTGGTGGCAAATAAAGTGAAGCCCATTGTTTTCAGAGAAAAGTGAAACGAAATCACCTTTTTGAATGCCGTTTGCTTGAAGTGCAGATGCAAAAGTGTTGATGTTGTCGATAACTTCACCGTATGTCAAATCAACACCGTTTGTTTCGTCTAAAATTGCTTTAGCCTCACGAAAATTAGACATGCTTTCAAGAATGTATTCTGTCCAAAAATTGTATTTTGAAAGGAATTGATTAATTTCATCACATTCCTTTTTCAAATCTATGTTAACAGGTTTTTTGATAATAATACTTGTCATTTTAACTCCTTAAATGTAATTGAGATAATAAAATCATAGCATGTTTTGAAAGAATTTAAAAAATATGTATTTTTTGTTACAAGAACGTTGGTACAGAAAGTTCTGTCCTCATTTTTGCTATAATATTTCTATGAAATACTTTATTTTAGCAACAATTTTATTAATTTTGATGATTTGGTCATTTTTTGTAGAACCCAAAATGCTTACTGTCAAAACTTTCACTTTGCAAGATGACGATTTAAAGGGCTTGAGAATTGTTTTTGTAGGTGATTTGCACATAAAACATAACCAAGAAAAAAGATTGGTTGAAGTGATTGAAAAAATTAATGTTCAAAACCCTGATTTGCTTCTTTTTACGGGTGATTTTGCGGCAGGTCATGAGAGAAAAACCTCTCTAGAATTTGAAACTTACGCAAATGATTTGAAGAAATTACACGCAAAATACGGTATTTATACGGTTATGGGCAACCACGATTATTGGGCTGGTTATGACGATACAAAAAATATGTTGGAAAATTCGGGCATAAAAATTTTGGAAAATAGCAATATGCCTTTGGTTTTAGAAAACGGTAAAAAGATTTATATTGCAGGAGTTGAAGATTTACAAACAGGCAATCCCAATATTTACTTGGCATTAGACGGTACAGGAGATAATCCAACGTTACTTTTAACTCATTCTCCAGATGTTTTTGTAGATGTTCCAAAGGGAAATGTAAAATTAACACTGGCAGGGCATGTTCATGGCGGTCAGATTAGACTTCCGCTTGTTGGTGCGATAATAATTCCGTCGAAATATGGAAATAGATTTTCTCAAGGTTTGATAGAGGAAAACGGACGTAAAATGATAGTTACCAAAGGAATAGGGACGAGCATTTTGCCCGTAAGATTTAATTGCAAACCTGAGATTGTTGTAATTAATTTTAAATAAATTAAAAAATCATGTTGACATAAAGTTTTTTTTCGGTTATATTAATCTTACAAATGTTTGGGCGTTTAGCTCAGTTGGTAGAGCGCTTCCCTTACAAGGAAGATGTCGGGAGT
>CAVFCO010000088.1:0-4170 GCA_963620955.1 Alistipes senegalensis
GAATATATTTCATCAATTTCAATGCTTCTATCGGATTTTTTGCAGTCTCAACGTTAAAATTAGCGGTAGATAAAATATTCTTTTCTAAAGTTCTTATTGTTAAAGAATCATCTACAATTAAAATCTTTTTATTTTTCAACAACGAATTTTTATCCACGATTAACGGCGTTTTCACCACATTAATAACCGCAGAATGAGTTGCGTTTTTCATTAAATCCAATGCGTTCAAAACCAAACACGTTTCGCCTGATGCAAGAGTTGTTACACCTGAAATATTTTTAATTTTGTGTAGTGGTGGTTCTAAGTTTTTATGCAAAATTTCTTGTTCGCCTAAAAGTTTATCCACGATAATTCCGACATTCTGATTTGCAATTTCTAAAATCAAAATTGTTTTCAACGCAGTATTTTCGGTTGTTTGTGAAAGTCCTAAAATATTCGACAAATTATACAATGGAATATTTTTTCCATTATAAAGCAAACTCAAAGTTTCTTGATTTTGCAAAAGTTCCTCTTTTTTCTTGCAAATAATCGTATTTATCGCTGACATAGGAATAGCAAAAGTCTGATTGCTTGTTTGAATAATAAATGCAGACATCGTCGCCATTGTAACAGGCAAATTAATTTGGATTTTTGTACCTTTGTTGAATTCAGAAACGATATTAACTGTTCCATTAAGTTGTGCGATTTTTGATTTCACAACGTCCATTCCTACACCACGTCCAGAGATGTTTGTAACCTCATCGCCTGTTGAAAATCCTGCAAGAAAAACTATATTAAAAATTTCTTGCTCTGACATTTTTTGAATTTCGTTTTCGGTATAAAAACCTTTACTTACAGCCTTTTCCTTGATTTTTTCAATATTAAAGCCTTGTCCGTCATCAACTACCTCGATTTGAATATGGTTATCTTCAAGTTTTGCATTAATTTGGATATGTCCAACAGGGTCTTTTCCTAGTTCCATACGACACTTTGGAGTTTCAATACCGTGGTCTATAGAATTTCTAATAATGTGGATTAAAGGATTTTTAATTTCTTCAATAATCTTCTTATCAGCACTCGTTTCACTGCCCGTAATCTTTAATTCAACTTGTTTTCCGCTTTCTTTTGCAATATCACGAACCATTCTGCCAAAAAGATGAAAAACTGTCGCAAGTGGTAAAATTCTGATGTTTTTAACCATTGTGCCAAAATCATCAATCAGCACACGCATTTTCATATCATCTTCAAGATTTGCACGTTGAAATTGGTTAAAATCGGCAACAATAGACGTTAATTTCTTATTTTGTTCTAACATTGATTCAATGAACTGTTTAACAAAAACGTTTGAACTATCCATTTTTGAATCCGGTTTAAAATTTTTCTTTTCGTATAATCTTATGTGTTGTAAAATTTTTGAAAAATCCTTTTGCCATTCTTCCAAATCTCTTGCCACACTTGAAACTTCACTCAATCGTTTTGTTGTTTTTATTTTTGTCGAAATCAATTCTCCAAGTTGATTTACCATTGCATCAAGTTTAGAGGATTCGACATGAAGGGTTTTTATTTCACCAGAATTCAATATTTTTGAAAAATCTTTCAAATTCTTCGTGCTAATTTTTTTTTGAGGAGTTTTTTGAACTTCATTATTTTCTAAGGTTGGATATTCCAAAGATGTTGTATCTACAGGGTTTGAAAGTTCAATCAATTGTTTTACAACATTCAATTGTTGAATTAATAACTCAATATTTTCGCTTGGATTTTCGTTATTTACAAATTTAAAACAGTACTTTGCACAAGTCGTCAAAACCTCAAGTTGCGACGCTTCTAGTGGAATAGAAACCTTTTGGATTAAGTCCAAAACACTCAAAATTTTCTTCAACAAAGGCAAAATTTCTGAATTTTCATAAGAATCTTGCAAAGTTTTAAATTCATTAATCAGTTCTGAAACGTATTCTGTCGAATTTGACAATGTTTCTATTTGATTTTTTAATTCATCAAAATCAGTTTTTTTATTCTCTTTTTTTAAATTTGTCGTTGGAATTTCTTCAACAACTTGAGCATTTGAGGATTCTTGGCTAAACTTTTCCGCCCCTTTTTCATAACTTTTACCGCTGAACGCATAGTCGTAATAATCAACTACAGGCAAATCGTTATTTTGGCATAAGTTTGTAAGTTTTGTTATAACAACATCTGCTTTTTGTTGTAGTTCTTCAACCTCGTTTGAAGATAGTTCAGTATTGCATTTGATAATAACTTCCAACTTCAAATTTATTTCTTCAAGTTCTGATTTTATGTCGAAATAATTGATTTTTTGAAAATGTTCAATAAGTTCAGAAGTTCTTTCATAGATTTTGTGAATATATTCATTTTCAATTTTTTCTGTCAATTTGACAATATTTAGCAAAGTATCGATTACCAAATAGTTGATTCTATCAAGATTTTTGACAAAATAATCAAAATTAAATTCATTGCTGGTTGGAATTTCTTCAATTTTTTCCTCTTGTTGAGATGCAGAAATTTCTTCTAGCAAATTAATTTGAGAACTTACCTCTTTTTCAAGGTAAATTTCTTTTCCGCTTTCTATTGATTGAGAAATAATTTTAGAAATCAAATCTACTGATTTGTAGATTGTATCTGCGATTTGGGAATTCAATTGCAATTTATTTTCTTTTGCTAAACCTAAAATATCCTCGATTTTGTGAGCGATATTTTGAGTTTTTGAAAACCCAATCATTCTTGATGCACCTTTTAGGCTGTGAGCATCTCTAAAAAGAAGAACTATCAAATCCTTATTTGTTGGGGATTTTTCGAGTTCAAGCAAAGTATTATTCAATCGTTCGATGATTTCTTCGGACTCGGCTCTAAAAATATTTAAGATTTCTTTTAGTTCATCGTCTTGAAAATCCATTATTAACCTTATAAATCTTGTTTTTCTTCACTTTTTAGTTGTTTAAATGCTTCATCTAATGTTTTTAAAAAGTCGTTGATTTCTTCGCTCAAATCCAAAATTGATGCATTAAATTCAGTAGAAAAGATTTTTTGAGTATCTTCTGTTAAAGTCGAAACATTTTTAGAGATTGATTTTACTGTATTTGTAATTTCATTGATATTTGATTTTGCTAAATCAATATTTTTTGACATAACATCAAGTTCTTTCGAACTTTCTTCTGTCGCCATAATTGTTGAATGAGTAATGTTTTGCACATTGTTTATTAAAGAAGAAATTTTGTTTGTTGCGATTTTAGATTCGTCTGCAAGTTTTCGAATTTCACTTGCAACAACAGCAAAACCTTTTCCGTGTTCACCTGCACGAGCAGCCTCAACAGTAGCATTTAAGGCTAACATATTTGTTTGCTCTGCAATGTTTTCAACTATACCAATATTTGATACAACTTGTTGATTGTATTCAGACAATTCCAAAATTAAATCGGCAATAATTTGAATGCGTTGTTTTAAAACAGTCAAATTTTCGACGTTATCTCTAATTGATTCGTACTCTTTGTCTGCATAATCAATTGAGTTAGACACTTGTTCTGACAATTGTTGAGAGATTTGTGAGTTCTTTTGAGATGTTTCTCTGATTTCCTCAAATTTTACGGAACAATCCTTTGTTGTTTCGTAATAAACATTAAATGCTTGTTTTTGTTTTTCTAAAAGTTCTTTGATTTCTTCAGAAACATTTGAAATTTTCTTAGATTTTGCTGAAATTTCAGACTTCAAAGAGTTTCCAAACCAAATATTCACCGTAAAATGAATTAAAATAAACAATACAAATAGCCCTGCAAGGGTAGTAAATGTAAGCATTGCATTTGCATTATAAATCTTTAATACTGCAAATATCATAAAAATTGCAATTAACATAACAATATCAATCGAATTTTTTATAACAAATTTTTCAAAAATGTTAAAATTTAGGTTGTTAAACATTTAATCTCCTTGTTGCTAAAATTTATAGTATAATTATAATACAAATATTGGATATTCAAAGTTATGGCAAATAAGATTCTACTTGTAGATGACAGCAAAACTCAATTAGACGTAATGAAAACTCGCTTTTTAAAAAGTGGGTTTGAAGTTGAGGTTGTAGAAAATGCAATTGACGGATATCACAAAATTTTTAATTTTATTCCAGACATAATTTTGTCTGATGTAATTATGCCAAACTTAGACGGCTACCAGTTTTGCAGACTT
>CAVFCO010000088.1:4180-25590 GCA_963620955.1 Alistipes senegalensis
TTAAAAAACAATAAAATTACAAGAAAAATTCCGATAATTTTATTGACAGTTTTGGACAAAAAACTTGATAAATTTTGGGCAAAAAACTCTGGTGCTGAAAAATTCATCTCAAAAACTGCTGATTTTGAAGAAATAAAAAGTCAAACACTTGAAGTTTTAGAGTCATCAAAATTAACAGATACAGACAAAGAAAACATCAAAAATAACGTTACATCGCAAATTTCAATGAGCGAAAAAATAAACGATATTTTAAACTCTTTGTTAATGCAATCGACTTTTTTGAACGAATTTAGAAATCTTGGAGAATATTACACACAAGAAAAAGTACTTGTACACAAGATGTTTGAACTGCTTTCGACATTTATTGATTACGATTTTGCAGGAATATTTTTCAACAAACCTGACAAATCTGCAAAAAATATTTTGTATTTTGATTTGAAAGATAGAGCCGTATCGCCTTTTGTTATTGAAAAATTCAAACGAGAATTTTTCGCTCAAATGCCTACAGAAAAGACTTTCAACACAAACGATTTTGTCCACGAAATCACAAGAGAAGACCAAAACTCAGAAAAGAAAATTATTTCACCAAACGCAATTAAAACCGAATACGTTTTGCCATTCGTATACAACGAAAAACTTCTTGGCGGAATTGGTTTTTACTCAAAAGATGAAATAGATTACAAATCGTTCAAATTCCACGATGAGTTTGAAAAAGAAGTTTTGGCACTTTTAAAAATGAAAACTTTATATTCAGAAGTTGAGTTTTTATCAATAACAGACGGACTTACAGGACTTTATAACCGCAGATATTTTGAACACAACTTGGAACGTGAATTTTTGCGTGCAAAACGTTATAAAAATAATTTAAGTATGGCAATGCTTGACATTGACCTATTCAAAAAGGTGAACGACACTCACGGACACCAATACGGCGATTATGTATTAAAAGAGGTTGCAAAACTTTTAAAAGAATCGTTCAGAAAAACCGATATGCTTTACCGCTATGGTGGTGAGGAATTGGCGATAATAATGCCTGAAACTTCACTTGAAAATGCGGCAATTCCAGCAGAAAGACTTCGTGAAAAAATAGAAAACCACGAATTTATTTACAACGGAACAAAAATTAACTTGACTGTAAGTATCGGTGTTTCAACAATGGACGATGCATTTGGCAGTCAAAAAGAAATTGTTAAAGCCTCTGATTTGGCACTTTATCATGCCAAAAACACTGGCAGAAACAAGGTAGTAATTTATAATGAACAATTTAACGACTATAAATAATCTTAATTACGATATTCAACAAAATATCTATTTTAGAGTTGGCAAAAATTCCTATGCCATACCATTGACGAATGTTTTAGAGGTTATGAAACTTCCAAAACTTGATTATCCTCAAAAATTACCGGCAAATTTTGTTGGAGTTTTAAAGGTTAACAATTTGGTCTTAAACGTCCTAGACATAAGGTTTTACCTTGATATAAAAGTAGAAAAATATTCAACTTCAAATAAATTAATTATAGTAAAAACAGACGAAACTCTTTTTGGATTAATTGTTGATGAAATCCTTGATATTGTTGATTTTGAAACAGTAAAAATTGAACATTTGCCATTCATAACAGAAAATCAAATTATTGAAACATCTTACAATATTAACGGTGAAAATATTTCTATAATAAACACTTATGCCTTAGAAAAAATTATCAAAAACGGTTATCCAGAAAAAGATGTAGATATTTGCAGTTTATTTCCAAATGATAGCACTTCTCAAGAAGTCTTACAGCAAAGAGCAACAAGCCTTTCACAAAGGTTGGACTACGCAATTACGAACAATGTTTTTTCTGATAACAAATTTTTGTCTTTCGTTTTAGACAACACAACATACTGCATAAATTTGAAATCAGTAAAAGAAGTTGCAAATACCGAAAACCTAATACCAATACCGTGTTCACCTGATTATATTGAAGGGCTTATGACACTAAAAGGGGATTTCGTTACGGTCGTTAATCTTAAAAAATTTCTAAATTTTCAAAAAACTGACTATTCGACAAAAACAAAAGTTATCATAGTTGATTCAAAAGAATTCAAATTAGGGTTTTTAATCGACGAAATTAGCGATATTTTAGATATTCCAGAAGAAAATTTGAGTAAAAAAGACATAAATTCTCAAAATTTGTACATTGAAGCGGAAATTATTGAAGAAAACAACGTAAAATTTGTTTTAAATATGGAAAAAATTCTCTCTGACCCAAAAATGTATATTAATGAGGAATAAAAACACGACAAAACGAACAAGTTTTTCAACTTGCACGATTTTCATGTTACATTATTGAAAAATCTTAGTCATATTTTTCAACAGATTGAACACTTTGTTGTGTTTGGTTCATACTTGAATTTGCTTTTGTTACGGTTGTATTAACTTTGCCGATAAAATCTGCAGTTTGGGTAATTACCCACCAGCCGACAACAACAGCAATCAATACTATTAACCATTTTGGCATATCTGGCATACATCTCTCCTCATTTACATGTAATATTATAACTCATTTTTTAACCTTCTTCAAGTGTTTGAAAAATTTTAAGTTAAAATAATGGCGGTTGCTTTCAGCAACCGCCATTATTTTATTAAAACTACCAATTCATTGGATTAAGAGGACTTATTGGACTCATTGGATTTAATGGATTTGACCAATCATCTCTGTTACTTGTTGTACCAGAAGTACTTGTACTACTTGAATCCGAAGAAGATGAGGATTTTTTTGATGATGGATAATATAATCCCGCCTCTAAGATAGATTCGCTAACTTTTTGTCCACCGGCTTTGTAAGTTGCTTTGTGAGTGCCGTCATTGTTTTCAATTTTGTAAGTTAAATTTTTATTATGTTCTAGTTGAGTTCTATATTCTTTGTACTGTTGAGGCATTTTCATTTCAGGTTTTTCAAACTCAACAACTGCCTTTAAAATATTTTGTTGTTCAGTTTTTGGATTTTTTGTTGTTTTTGCAAATTGATAAGCCTCGCTCATACCTTTAATCGTCAAATTTGTTTGAGCAAAAGTTTTGACAGTATCAACGTCAAGTTTACCTTTTTTCAGATAACTTTTAATTTCTTTTTGGTCTTCTTTATCGTATCGTTGAAAACCTTGGTCATTTTTTATAGCCTTAATTTCGTCCATTTGCTTAGAAACTTCCGATTTAAACATATCAGGCAACCAATTAAACTCTTGTTTTTGAAGTTTTGGAGTTTGTTTCGTTACGGGTGTATTTAGGGGATTAACCGCAACTTGAGGTGCTTTTTTAGCAACCACTTGAGGAGTTACTCTTGGAGTAACCGCTTGAATTGGCATAGAAATTCCTTCCTTTATCCATTTTTTTACTTTGCCATGAAAAACTACCCTAAAAATAAAATTGCCCTAGTATAAATCAATCTTTACAAAAATATATAATTTATTCTATTTTCCAGTAACAAATTTTATGGCGTCTTCTTTTGTATTGACATTACCCTCAAATTGGGCTTCTTTTAAGCGTTCTATCAATTCGCCAAGTTCTTTTGATTGTTTTAAACCAGTCAACTCCATAATTTCTTCGCCTGAAAGCAATTTTGGTAACGGCTTCAAAGACTCTCTAACATCAAGATAATACCCTAAAAGTTCTTGTAAGCCTGAAATATTATTCTTAACCATTTCGTCTGTAACTGCTTCACCACGAGCAGAAAGTCTATCTGACATTGCCAAAATAATATTATCTATTACGTTTGAACCCATTTTTCTTATATAACGCAATTTAACTTTTTCGTTCAAGCCCTCTGTAGAAATGACATGCGACGGATAAATATGATACTTAATCATATCTGAAATATATTCAATTTGTTTCTTTGAAAATTTCAAATCACGCAAAATTTTCGGACACATCTCTGAACCAATGTATTCGTGTTTTATAAATCTATGGCGACCAGTACCTTCTTCAATAGTCCAGCAACTAAATTTGCCTATATCGTGCATAAAACCTGCAAATTTCAAATGGGCAAGTCGCCTAAACCCACCAAAATCGACACTATCAAGATGATTTTTCACATCTTTATTTGCAATTTTGTAGAAATTTTCAATCTGTCTTACTGTTTCCATTGAATGACCAATCAAAGGCAAGTGGTGATGCGTATTTGGTGGAACTTTTTTCACATCGTTAAAGATAGGCAAAATTTCGCACAACAAGTTGCATTCGTCCATATTTTTCAAGGCTTTTACTGTATAATCGCCGTCGAAAAGTTTCATCAACTCATAATTTACACGTTCTTTTGCCGGATTATTTATTAATTTATAATGTTTTTTTACTATTCTCTTAAGTTCTTCGTCAATATCAAACCCAGTTGTAGCCTGAAATCTAAAAATTCTCAACAATCTTAATGGGTCATCTTCAAGATTTTTTTCTGAAATAATATTTATCTTAGAATTTTCTAAATCTTTAAATCCGTCAAAAAGGTCAATAAATTTTTTATCCGTCAAATCAAACGCAATTGCATTCATTCGCAAATCACGTCGTCCTAAATCCTTTTCAATAGAGTTTTCTACAGGATTTGTTATATCAATAAAATTAATTTTATCCTTTAGAACAAGGCGATAAATTTTATTTTCTTCATCTAGTGGAACATAAGTCGCATCAAGTTTTTCAGCCAAATTTTGTGCGTATTTTTTTGCATCTTCGTCAACAACAATTATATCTTTGTCAAAATTCTTTTTGCCCAAGCAAAAATCACGAATAACACCGCCCACAAGCAAAACTCGTGTGTTTTTTGAAAAGTCCATAATTTTTTGAACTAATTCATCATCAAGTATTCTATTTGTTATTTGCGAATTCATAAATAATATTTCCAAGTCCAACTATAACCGCTGTTTCGGCTTTCAAAATCATATCGCCTAGCGATAACATTATAATACCACTTTTTTCAAACAATTCAAATTCTCTTTTTGTAAAACCACCCTCAGGCCCTACAATTACAAGAATATTTTCATCAGTTTTTATCGGATTTTCAGAAAAATATTTTTTCATCGACAATTTATAATCACGTTCGCAAAAAGCAATTATTCTATCAAATTTGTTGTTATTCAAAAGTTCTTCCAAAGTCGTAAGTTCAAAACAATCAGGAACAAATGCTCTTTCGCATTGTTTTGATGCCTCATACATAATTCGTTGCCATTTTGGGAGTTTCTTTTCAATCACAGATTTTGCAACGGAACAATTGTCGCTATAAACAGGATAAACACCGTTTACACCCAATTCAGTTGCTTTCTCCATAACCAAATTTTGAAAATCACTTCTCAAAGGAACTTGTGCCAAAAACAAATTAAAACCTAGTTTGTTTTCAGACGGATATTTTTTTTCAATCACAACTTCAATAGAGTTTTTAGTAATTTCTGAAATTTTACCCTCATATTGAATACGATTTTCGTCAATCATTCTAAGTTTTTCACCAATTTTAGCACGCAAAGACCTTGCTATATGTTGATAATTTTCTTTATCATCAATCGTAACAAGGTCATTGTTTATATTTTTTGTATTAATAAAAAAATGTGGCATATTAATAATCTGATTGAACAGAATCATCTTCATCTCTCAAAGAAGATAAATCTGCACTATAAGTTGAGTCAAAATCTTCTGGTAACATATCTGAATCTGGCCATACAGTTTCATCGTCGAAACGACAAGCACTCATATTTACAGAAGCAGAGAAATCAGAATTTGATAAATCACTTTCTTCAAAAATACAACCAGCCATATCTGAATCGTTGAATACGCAATAATTTACTGCTGCATAAGAGAAATCAGCCCCAGGTAAAATTGCATCTGTAAAATCACATTCAACAAGGTTTGAACGTGTAAAGTCAACAGAAGTTAAATCACAGTTTTGGAATTTTACTTCTGTTAAATGTGAATCCGCAAAAGAACTTGAATTTAAGTCTACATCTGTAAAATCAACCTCTGTCAAAACAATGTTTGAAAAATCAACTTCGCTTAAATCAACTTCTTCTTGGTCTTTTTTCCAATTGTTAAATTCTTCAGGATTTTCTTGAATTAATGTAATCAACTCGTCTTTTGTGTAGTTTGCCATCGATGTCCTTTTCTCCTATTATAAATCATCTATTATTCGTGTATTAACTTCATTTGCATTCCCAAAAGTACTGCCTGTGTACGATTTGAAACTTTTAGTTTTTTAAAAATACTGTTCAAATGTGTTTTTACAGTAACTTCTTTTAAGAATAATTTTTCTGCAATATCATGGTTGCTTGAACCTTTTGCAACCATTGATAAAACCTCTGTTTCACGTTGAGTCAAAGGCTCAATAGGTTCATCTGAGGTGAAAGTTATATCAACATTTTTTGCTTCTTTTTTATTCCAATTAGAACGTCTTAAAACCGCTTCAATTCTTGCAAGTAGATTTGGAAGAACAAAAGGTTTTACAATATAATCGTCTGCACCAATTTTCAAGCCAGAAACAATTTTTTGCTCTTCACTTACCGCTGTAATCATAATTACAGGCATCATTTTTGTTTTTTCGTTTGTTCTAATTGCCTTTAGAGTATCCCAACCGTTCATATTTGGCATCATTACATCAAGCAAAACCAAATCGATACTATTAGGATTTTTTTGCAAAAATTTCAAAGCCTGAATACCGTCTGTTGCAACGGCAATTTCATAACCATACATTGGAAGTGCGTCTTCCAAGTATTTTGGGTTATCGTCGACTATTAAAATTTTCGCTAATTCTGCTGTCATAAAATTTTTCCTTAAACAATTTTATTCTTAATTGCTTTTAGAGCCGCTTGTAATCTATCTTCTACCTCTAGTTTTTGCAAAATACTTGCAACATGAGCCTTTGTTGTGTTAACACTTACAACTAATTCGTTTGCAATATCTGTGTTGCTATAACCTTCAGTTATCAATTTCAAGATTTGTGCTTCTCTTGTTGTTAGATTATAATCAGTTTTCTTTGGCGTATCCTCATACGATTGGGGGGTTGTTACGGCTTTTAAAACAATGTGTGAAATAGTTGGGTCAAACCAAGCAGCACCGTCTAATACCGATTTTACAACACTCACAAGTCTTTGAGGGTTAATTTCTTTTGAGCAATATGCATTTGCACCTGCTTTAATACTATTTAAAACTTCTTTTTCATCATTATGAGAAGTCAAAACGACAACTTTTATATCTTTTTCCATAGAACGGATTTTTTTAGTCATTTCAATACCGTTCATATTTGGCAAGCCCAAATCCATAATGATTAAATCAATATTGTTTTGTTCCACAATTTCAAGACCTTTTTCAGCAGAATCCGCTTCAAAAAGTGTACCTAAAAACTCAACATCATTAAAAACGGTTTTTAGAGCAAATCTTGTAAGTTCGTGATCTTCTATAATAAGAATGTTCTTTTTTTCTGCCATTATAAGTTCAACTCTTTCTGTGCTTCGACACAATCTGGATTAAGTTTCAAGCATTTTCTGAAATACATTGCTGCAGTTTGCATATCATCTTGATTTTTGTATAACAAACCTTGATAATAATAATATCTAAAATCATTTTGGTCAATATAAAATGCTGTTGCAAGATAATCTTGTGCAAGAGCAAAATTATCTCTAGATAATTCGTGTCTTGCAAGTCCTAACCAAGCATCAATGTACATAATATTCAAAGCCAAGGCTTTTTTCAAATATGTAAGTTGTTTAAATGGTTCAATCATTGCAATATTATAATATGCTTCGTATTCAGTTGAAGATTCTTTCAAAACTTTTTCAAACAAGGCTTTTGATTTATTTTCTTCACCTAATCTTTGAAGAGTTTGTGCAATTTTCACTTCTGAAGCAATCTCATATTCTTTAGTTTTGCCGGCTTTTTGGTAATCTTTTAATGCTTTTTTGTAATTTTGTTGTGCATAATTAATATTACCTAAAGTCATTCTTGCTTCTGCGTTATTAGAATCTTTTTTAACTGTTTTTTGTGCAACATCTTTCGCTTTTTCGTATTCTTGCATAGACAAGTAAACTTTACTCATCAAAGCATTAACTTTTGCGTTGTTTGATTTATTTTTACCCAAAGCAGTTTGCAAAGTTTTAATTGATTTACCGAAGTTGCCCTCGTAATAGTAATAATTACCTAAGTGGTAATTTCTTTCCCAATCTTTTTTCGCACATTTGTATAAAACGTATTGTTCAATTGAATTAACACGTCTTTGAAGTTCTGCCTCTGTCAAGTCCTCTTTTTTAAGTTGATTTACAACTTTCATAGCCTCTTGAGGTTTCATTCCATTTGCTAGAATTTTTGCTTCAAGAATTTTGTAATTCATATTTTGTGGATTTTGAGTTACGGCAACTTGAATATATTGTTTTGCAATAGCCAATTTGTTTGCTTTATAACCAGCAAGAGCAAGAACATAATTTGCATAATCAAAGTTTTCTAACAAGTCGCTATTTTTTAGCAATTCTTCCATTGTTTCTTTGCTTTGCTCGTTAAACATAATGTTTGCGTAGGCTTCGGCTAAATAAATTTCTTCGTTATATGGAAGTCTTTTCTTTGGATAGAAAAACTTTTGAATATTATCTACGTGATTTTTTGTAATTTCAGCATCTGCCATTTTTTTGCAAGCATAATTTGACAAGTAAAACAAGCCGTAATCAGCAAGTTTGCTTGCCATTAGAGTATAGCCAAAATCATTTGTTTCTACGTTATCTAAAACGAATTTGTAATCGTCATAAGCGGCTTCTACATTGCTTTGTTTGAATTTATCTGTTGCTTGAATAAATTCATTAAATGCTTCAATTTGAGATACTACAATATCAAAATTAATCGACAATTGAGATACTTTCATTGACGGATCTAAAAGATTAATCGTCATTTTATCAAAATCATCGCTAGTTGAGATATTTTCCGCAAAACAGATTTGCGAAGAAGCCATCAATATTATAACAAGTGTTGTTAAGCACTTTTTAATCATTCTCTGTGTCCCTTACTATTTGACCATAATAATACGTATTAAATAGACTGATAAAGTTTTGTTGCGTATTATCCAAAGTATCAGGTTCTAGTTTTAAAGTATTATATAAATCATTCATTGTGTACTGTGATAAAAATTTTTCATCATCTTTGTCCAATTCAAGATGATTTTCGGTCAAAAAGACTTTGATAATACTATCGCAGTGCAAATTCATAAACACATCAACAACATCTTTGTCAAAATGTGTTCCAGAATCTTTTAACAAAATGCTCATAACTTTTTCGATAGGCATTTTATCACGATAGTGTCTTTTTGATGTAATCGCATCAAATACGTCAGAAACTGCTAAAATTCTACCGCCAAGAGGAATTTGTTTTCCTGACAAATCTCTGTAATAGCCTGTTCCATCAAATTTTTCGTGGTGAGAACAAGCAATTTCAGTAACTTTTTTGAAATCATCTGACATGTGAATTTTATGTAAGATATCGTGCGTAATTTGAACGTGAGATTGAATATGCTTATATTCTTCATCTGTCAAACGTCCCTCTTTTTGAAGAACAGAATCTCTGATACCGATTTTGCCGATATCGTGAAGAATTGCGGCTTTTTCAATAATATTTATTTCATTTTCAGGAAGATTCATTGCTTTTGCAATCAAAGTTGAATACATTCTTACACGGCTTGAATGACCGGCTGTGATTTTATCACGGGCATCGATAGAGGCTGCAAGTGTTTCAATAAAACTGTCAAATACAATTTTTTGTTCTTCCAACATTTTTTGTTGAGTTTTGAATAACTGAGCATTTTCTAATGCAATACCAGCAGATGAACCAATTGCAACAAGCAAATCTTCATCTTCATCAGTAAAATATCCCTCAAGTTTATTTAAAACTTGGAATGCACCGATAATTTTTTGTTGCAAGTTTTTAATTGGCATACATAAAATTGTTTTTGTTTTATATCCTGTTTGATAGTCGATTTCAGGATTAAAACGTGAATCATTGTAAGCATCCTTAATGTTAATAGTTTCGCCAGTTTTTACACAGTGACCAGCCAAACCTTTGTCTGCCGGAAAACGAATTTCTGAATCTTCACCCAATGCAACTTTTGACCAAAGTTCATTATGTTCCTTATCCAACAAGAACACTGTACATCTATCCGCCTGAATTGCACCCTTTGTTTCTTCAGCAATAACTCTAATCAATTCATCAATATTAGTTTCGGCTGAAACAGATTGACCGATTTTTACTAAGGCAACCAATGGGTCTTTTTTGTTTGATAACAAACCGCTTGAAATAGATTGAATATCATTCAAATACTCTGTAATTAAATCAAGTAAATTAAAATCGTCTTCTTTGAATGCCAAATTTTTCGCATTAATGAAGTGCAATTTTGCCAAATCATAATTTTTTTCAAACTTGTTTATTACACCGAAAATATATTCAACAAAAAGTTTTGCACGGTGGCTTTGAGTAAAAGTTGCAAGATATTTTGCATCTTCTAACATATTCAATGCTTCTTCGTATTCACTTTTTTCTTTCAAATAAAGCAAAGCACTTTCTAGAGCAAGACAAATTGCAGTTGAAGAACCGTCATTAGTTTCTTTAAATGTCGGTTTTGCTTCATTCAACAAGTTTTCACACATTGAATAATTTTTTTTATTAAACTCTTTTATTGCAGTATTCAATAAGTTTACTGAGTATTCTGCCTCTTGGTTTTCTGTTAAACCTACTGTATTCATATGATTACCTTTATAATTATTCTATTTTTATTGTACAATATATATTGTAATATTTCAAAATATTTTTTTAGAAGAAAAGACGGAGATACAAACTTGAACAAAATAACAATTTTAATTCCTGTATACAATGAAGTTGACACATTAACAAAAATCCTAGAAAAGGTTGAAAACAGTGATTTTTGCGAATTAGAAAAAGAAATCATTTTAATCGACGATTGTTCTACAGACGGAACAAAAGAAATTTACCCAACTTTACCATATAAAGTTTTGTATCATGATGTAAATCAAGGTAAAGGTGCAGCACTTCGTACAGGCTTAAAAGAAGCAACTGGTGATATTATTATTATCCAAGATGCAGACTTAGAATACGACCCTGTTGATTACAAAGATTTAATCCAATTAATCTTAGACGACAAGGCTGATGTTGCATACGGAACACGTCTTAACGGTGGAAAACCATCAAGAGCATTTATGTTCCACCACCTACTTGGCAACAAATTACTTACATTCGTAACAAACGTGTTATACAACACAACTCTAACCGATATGGAAACTTGTTATAAGGCTTTCAAGGCTGATTTTATAAAAGATGTTGAAATTAAATCAAACAGATTTGATTTTGAACCAGAAATTACTGCAAAAGTTTTGAAAAAAGGTGCCAGATTATACGAATTACCAATTTCTTACTATGGCAGAGAATACGCAGAAGGCAAAAAAATCACTTGGAAAGACGGATTCCATGCTCTTTGGGCATTGATAAAATTTAGGTTTACAGACTAATTTGAATATATAACAAGTCCATGATAAATTAAATTCCAGATAGGAGCAAAAAATGAAAAATTTAGTAGTTGGTGCGGGGTTAACAGGTGCAATTATTGCAGAAAGAATTGCAACTATGCTTCGAGAAGAAGTTACAGTTATTGATAGAGCCTCACATGTGGGTGGAATGCACTATGATTACGTAGACAAAGACTCTAACATTCTTGTTCACGCAAGACACGTAAACTTTTTACACACAGAAGACAAATACATTTGGGATTACCTATCAAAATTTACAAAATTAATGCCTACAACATTCAGACCTGCAGTTAGAGTTCAAGGTATAAATGTTGATATGCCATTATGTTTAAATACAATTGAACAATTATTCCCAGAAGATTTTGCAAAAACTTTAACAAATAAATTAATCGCAAAATTTGGTTATAATAGACAAATCACTCTTGCTGAAATGTACAGAAAAATGGACGAAGATTTAAAATTCTTGTCTAATTATTTCTATGAAAATGTATTTAAACCATACACAATGAAACAATGGGGAATAGAAGAAGATGCACTTCCTGAATGTGCAGACACTTACTATCCATTCTACATCAGCACTGATAACAGATATTACAAAGAAAAATATGTTGCAATGCCAGAAAATGGTTGGACAAATTTAATTGAAAACATTTTAAAAAGCAACAAAAACATCAAAGTTAAATTAAATACAGAATTCGCAGATATTAATCCAAAGAAATTTGATAGAATTTTCTACACAGGTTCTATTGATGAATACTTTGATTACAAACACGGAGAATTACCTTACAGAAGTGTAAGAATGGAAATCGAAAACAGTGTTGCACCAGATTGCTACAATGGAACTTATAACTTCCCTTACGAATATGACTTCATTAGAGGTAATTTCTTTGCTCATATTTTAGAGGACAGAATTTACAACAAAAACAAAGAAATTCTTGGCAAAGAGTACATTGAAGAATTTGAATTGGGCAAAAATGAAAGATTTTATCCTATTCACAATGTTGTTTCAAATGAAGTTTTTGCAAAATATTTAGAAGAAGCAAGCGACCTTGAAAACGTATACTTTGCAGGTCGTTTAGGCGAATTCAAATATTACGAATCAGACGAACTTGTAAGACGTGCTTTTGAAACAGTAGCATCTTTGATGAACTCAGGTTTTGTTGAAGAAGAAGTTATAGTCGTTGAGGAAGAACCTTTAGAGGAAAGCGATAACGAAACAGATGAACACGAAAATTAATGAAGAATATCTTTCTTATGTCGATTATTTAAAATCAATCGATTTTGATAGAAAACTAGAAATTTTAAGAGATAAATACGCAGACAAAAAAGTTGTGCTTTTCGGAGTTGGCTTACTTTTGGACGCAATCCTTGATAATTACAATATCAGAGATAATCTTAATATTATCGGCATAAGCGATTCTCGTATTCAAGAAGAATCAACAAAAGAATACAAAGGATTTAATTTATACAAACCAATTGCACTTAGAGCATTGAATTTTAGTGTAATTTTGGACACAAGCATTTTGTTTGAAAAAACTTCAAAATTTTTAAGAAGTAATTGCTATGTAAAAAAATCTGTAAAAATCGAAAAGTTAATTCAAATTCCGTTTGCTGAACATTTTAAAAACTTTGTTGATAAACAAAAATCTGTTTTTAATTACTTATTAACAAGCAAAAATATTTTCAAAACTATTCAGTATTCATTTAGTTGCACAACAGAAGAATTAATTTCAAAAGCAAATTATATAAAGAAATTGGCAGAAATAAGAAAATCAGACAAACCAATCAGAACAGTGTTTGTATGCTCTGACATTGCACATACAGAATTTATGGGATTGTATAATTTATTATATTTTGACAAAGATTTTAAAGTATTCCCAATCATCGTAACTCAAGATAACCTGCTTGAGTCAGAAGATATAGATGAAGCAAGAATGCAAAGATTTGTAGACTTTTTCAACAGTTTTGATACAAAAGTTATTGACGGTGTTGATAGAGAAACAAAAGAATTGGCTTGCATTCACGCATTCAAACCAGACTTAGTTTTCTACCAACGTCCAATTCATATCAAAGACGACTTTAACCCACACAGAATGTCAGAACAAGCCTTAACTTTCACAATTGAATATGACGTTAGAAACGAAAATTTTGAAACTTTAGGTTCTGATTATTACAGAAAACAGGTTTCAAACTTGTGGAAAGTATTTATAAACAACCCAGAAGATAAAAACTTGTTCACAGAATACACAAACACTGCAAGCAAAGACCTTGTTAGAATTGTAAATAAAAACATCAACACAGGCATAGTGAAATTCTTGAAAAAAGAATTAAAACGTTAATTATTTACCTAAAACTTCATCAGCAGATTGCTTGAACAAGTTAACCCATTCGTGGCATTTTTGAGCATCTTGTGTTTCAATAGTTCCGCCACTACGGTTTTCGTGTCCGCCTGCAATCAAATCAGGGCAAGTTGTTGCTTTGATGTTATCTATAATTTGTTTTGCGTAATCTTCTTTTGTTTGAATACTCATTTTGTAAATGCCTGCATTTGTTGGATAAAATACTGCAACTGCATCTACATCTCCTTTTTCAAGGGCATCTTTTCTGAATTTTTGAAGAACCTTTGTTGAACGAACGGTATCTTTGCCAAGTTCTTCCCATTCTTTGTCTTGTGGTGTAATTTCAATGTAAGCAAATTTGCCATTGTTTGAATATTGTGTTTTGTCTTTTAATGTTTTAGAAAAAGCAATTTCTTTATCTGTTAATTTTGTTTTGTCTGCAAAGTGTTTTAAAACAGTAAGTTTATCAAAAACATTCATGCTATTTAGAACATTTTTCATAACTTCTCTTGTGTTACCGTTATCATCAGCCTTTTGAGTAACACGAATTTGTCCTAGATTTCCAACTTTTGTAATGCCGTCTTTTGAAGTGTCGTCAAACATGCCGGCAAACAATGAACGAGCCTCTTCTCTTGATGTTTTGTGTCCGATAGCGTCAAAAAATCTTGAAATAATTGCACAATTTGATTTTGCAGAAGAATCAATGTAGTAATCTTTTGCATCTAATTTTGGCATTTCTTGATTTTTTGCATAAGATTGTGTGATTTTATTATAGTCTTTTACAACAATTTCAGGGTCATTGTGGTGGTCAAATCCAACAATATTTGAGCCATAACCGTTTATATATTTCAAAACATTATGCGGAACTCTTATTGGAGAACTAAAGTCTACGCACAAAGCCATATCTGCTTTTTTAGTGTCGTCAGATACGTCATTTGCTTGAATAATATTGAATTTGTTCACATCATATTGATAATTTTCTCTACCACCAGATACGACAAGTCTTGGTGCGATACCTTGACCTTTTAGGTAAGAATACATTGCTTTTGCACTGTTAAAAGTATCTTCATCGCTAGAATTATGACAGAAAATATCAACTGTTTTCGCAGTTTTTAGTTTATTATCAATATATTCAGCACAATTTTTTGGCATTACATTTGCCGTAAAACTTGGCTGTATAAAATTTTTAGAACTATTAATAATCATTTACACACAAAACACTTTTATACTCATGTAAAGTATTTTGAGCAATGAAAATTGCGTTATTGTAAAAATGTATTACGAAATTATTGAGCAGACAAAGTAAAGATATCGTAGATTTCTTGGTCTGAAAGTTCTGTGATAATCTTTTCACCTTCGTAAACAGCCATATCAGCAAGTTCTTTCTTAGATTTAAGCATTTCGTCAATTTTTTCTTCGAAAGTTCCAAGAGTGATAAGTCTGTGAACCATAACGTTTTTATCTTGTCCAATACGGTAAGTACGGTCAGTTGCTTGGTCTTCAACAGCCGGATTCCACCACAAGTCATAGTGGATAACGTTTGTGGCACTTGTTAAGTTCAAACCTGTACCGCCGGCTTTCAATGACAATATCATTACTTTTGTTTCAGGATTGTTTTGGAAATCCTCAATCATTTTTTCACGTTGGTTAACGTTCAATGAACCGTGGAAGAATACTGGAGTTGTTCCACATTCTTCTTCAATAACATGAACCAAAATGTCGCCCATTTCTTTATATTGAGTAAAGATAAGAGTTTTTTCATCATTATTGATAATATTTTGAACCAATTGAATACATTGTTCCATCTTACCTGAAGATTCTTTGTTCATATCGCCTGATTTCAAGAATTGGTAAGGGTGGTTACAAATTTGTTTCAACGCAGTAATAAGTTTGAAGATGTTACCACGTCTATTAATACCAGTAAATCCACTGATTTTTTCCATCATTTCGTTCAAAGTCTTTTCGTAAAGAACTGCTTGGTTCTTAGACAAGTAGCAGTAATCGTTAAGTACCATTTTTTCAGGTAAGTCTGAAATAACGTGTTTGTCTGTTTTCAAACGTCTTAAAACGAACGGAGATACTGATAATTTCAATTTTGTAGCACGAGAAGTTTCTTTAAATCTTTCAATAGGAATTGCATAACTTTTTTGGAATTCTCTCAATGAACCTAGATATCCGCCGTTGATAAAGTCGAAAATACTCCACAACTCTGTCAATCTATTTTCAACAGGAGTACCAGTCATTGCAATCTTGATATCAGATTTCAAGATTTTAACCGCCAATGTTTGTGCTGTATCAGGGTTTTTGATATTTTGTGCTTCATCAACAATAATCATTCCCCATTGATGTTTCTTCAATTCTTCAACATCAATTCTCATGATTGCGTAAGTTGTAAGAATTATATCAAAATTAGTATCTAATTTTCTTTCCAAACCGTGATAAGTTGTTGCTTTCAAATCAGGTGCAAACAATTGAAGTTCTTTCATCCAGTTACCCATCAAAGTTGTTGGACAAACAACAAGCACTGGCTTTTTAAGTTTGTCTTCTTCTTTCAATTTTAAAATCAAACTGATAACTTGGATAGTTTTACCTAACCCCATATCATCTGCCATACAGCAACCAAAACCTTTTGAAACATTTGTCCATAACCATTTTAAACCAGTTTGTTGGTAAGGTCTTAATTCGCCTTTCAAACCTTTTGGTGGAGTAACTTCTACAGGTTTTGTGAAGTCTTTCAAGATGTTTGCAAATGCTTCATCGTAATCGAAATCGTATTCTTCCAATTGACCAGACATAGATGCGTGAATTAATTGCATTCTAGTCATTTTGCTATGGTTTGCATTTGAAATCTTGTCGATTAATTTTTTACTTTCTTCTTCGTCAACCAAAATGTATTTGTTTTTATATTTAACCAAGCCTTTAGAATCTTTAATCAATTCTTTAAACTCTTCCAAAGTCATTTTTTCGTTGCCAAGAGCAATTTCATAAGAAAAATCAAGAATATCATCTAGCGACAACGAAGTTGAAGAAGTTGTGTTGAAAATATCTAACAAATCGTTTGAACGAGAAGCCTTTACTCTCGCATTGATTGACGCACGAGGAACAACAACGTTAACCAATTCATCTGGAAGAATAACCTCAATTTGAGCCTTTTGAAGATAATATGCAGTTTGTGTAATTATCTTATAAACTTCACCCAAATCAAGTGTTAGCGACAATTTTTCTTCGTCTTCAAACAAAGTTTCAAGTTCAGGCATATAGCGAGTTGCGTAGTTCAATTGTTTTTCTACAATTCTTGCAATATCTGATGAATTTACACCAAAAACTTCGTCTTTTACGTATAAATCATCAATTAACGCATCTTCGCCAGTTTTTCTGTTTTTGATATGAACTTTCAATTCGAATTGTTCATCATTCAACTTGTTAACTTTGAAGAACGGAATTACATCGTATTTACCAAGGTATAATTCGTCAAACCATTGAGCAAAGTTTTCTGCGTAATCGTTACCTTTCATCAAAGATTTTTGTTCTAAATCTTTAATCAAATATGTTCCAGATTTTACGTCTTTGAACTTATATGCCTTAATTCCCAAGAATTTATAAATAACGTAATTTAAGTAGTCATAAATAAATTCAGTTACAAAATTTTTAGGTTTTTCGCCTTGAATAAACAAGTCCTCAGGAATATTTTCTTCAAATTGGTTGATAATTCTTGCAAGTTGATTGTTTGCAATGATTGGTTCATAAACAATTCTGAACATTTGTCCACGACGTTTTACTGTCGGAATAAAATACATTTTTTCAATAAGTTTCATAACAAATTGAGTCAATTTATTCAAATAAACAAATGTATAAGAAAGGTCTTCAAAATCAACTATTTCGCCAAATCCACCAAAATAATCTAAGACTAAATCTTTTGGTAGAGCATAACCAACTTTTGTGCCTAAAACACTTGAAGAACAGCGGAATAAAGACCCTTTTGATTTCAAATAATATTGGAAATTATTTGTTGGAGTTACAAAAAATGACAATTTTGAAGCATTGTTTACGATGTAAAAGTCAGTATTTCTTACTGGAGAATTAGGACTTAAAAACACTCCAGCAAATTCATCTTCAACAATTTGATAAATCAAACTCAAAGTGTAACGAAAATCTTTATTTTTAAATCCGTTTGGATTTTCGCTCAAATTGAAGAATAACTCATCAACATTATTCTTTTTGAAAGATAAATCAATATCTAAACCTTTTACCGCTTCTGCCATTTTATAAATCCTTATTTAATTAAAGAGTCGCAATCCATTTCTTCAGGCTTTTTAATTCCCATAAGTTGTAAAACTGTAGGAGCAACGTTGCACAAAGCACCTTCAGATTTTAATTCAATATCTTTGTCTGCATTTATTACGATAAATGGAACTTCGTTTGTTGTATGTGCAGTGTGAGGTTTTCCTGTTTCTGGGTTAACCATCATTTCAGCGTTTCCGTGGTCTGCTGTCAATAACATAATAACACCGTGTTCTTTACATTTATCAGCAATTTTACCAACGCATTCATCAACAACTTTACAAGCCTTTGTTGCGGCTTCAATAACACCTGTATGACCTACCATATCAGGGTTTGCAAAGTTTACAAGAATAAATCCGTATTTTTCATCATCAATTGCTTTCAATACATTGTCGCAAACTTCGTAAGCACTCATTTCTGGTTGCATATCATAAGTAGCAACTTTTGGTGATGGAACTAAAACACGAGTTTCATGTGCGTTTGGTTCTTCAATACCACCATTGAAGAAGAATGTTACGTGTGCATATTTTTCAGTTTCTGCTGTTCTGAATTGGTTTACACCGTTTGCTTCCAACACATCACCCAAAATGTTTACCATTTTTGTTTTTTCAAACGCAACTGGGAATGTGAAAGTTTCATCATATTTTGTGAATGTTACGTAGTAAATATTTTTTCTAACAACTTTTCTTTCAAAACCGTCAAAATCAGCAAAATTAATTGCTTTAGAGATTTCTCTTGCTCTGTCTGGACGATAGTTAAAGAAAATAATTGCATCGTTATCATAAATTCTTGATTCTTCACCACCACAAACGATTGGTTCAACAAATTCATCTGTAACTTTGTTATCATAAGATGCTTTTACACCGGCAATAGCATTTTCAGCCTTGTTACCTTCGCCTAAAAGCAAGCAGTTATAACCTTTTTCAACACGTTCCCAACGGTTATCTCTGTCCATAATCCAGTATCTGCCGATTACAGATGCAATTTGAGGAAGATTGTATTTTTTCAATTCATCTTCAACTGTTTGTAAGAATGTGCAAGCACTTGCAGGAGGAGTATCACGACCGTCTAAGAATGCGTGTACATAAACTTTTTTAAGACCATTATCAGCAGCCATTTTGATTAATGCTAATAAGTGGTTCAATGATGAGTGAACACCACCAGTTGAAACCAAACCGTATAAATGTAATGCTGAGCCATTTTTCTTTACGTGTTCAACTGCGTTCATAAATTTTTCATTTGTGAAGAAATCACCTTTTTTAATGCTCAAATTGATTTTTGATAAATCTTGGTGAACAACACGTCCTGCACCTAAATTCAAGTGTCCAACTTCACTGTTACCCATTTGACCTGCAGGCAAACCTACATATTCGCCGTCAGCATGAATTTGAGTATATTTTTCAGTATCTCTTAATTTGTAAAAATTAACAGGATTTGCTAATTTTACTGCGTTTGTTGAGTCTGCTTCGTTTGTAAGTCCCCAACCGTCCATTATACATAGTAAAACACGTTTTGACATATTTTAATTCCCCTTAAACTGTATTTTTATCCAACTAATTTTACCAAGAACATACCTAGTTTTCAATACGCAAAAATGTAAAAAATATGCGTAATATTTGTTAACATTTTAGCAATTTTTTCCAAAAAAGTGTTTTAATAATAATATAAACGAAAGGATTTTGGACTTTGGAATTTACAGCAATTAACAATCCATTTAAATTAAAAGGTATTAACGGTGTAAACCCTTTCCAACCTGTATCAGCAGTTAAAAGAGCAGGTGCTGACGGTGGCAACCCATTCTCAATGGATAACGCATACGTTGGTTTAGGTATCAAAGACGGCGAACACCAAACAAGTGCAGCACAAATGGGTAAAAAAGCAATGCCTATGCGTCAAATCGGTATTGCATAATAAAAATTTTAAACAAATAACGCAAAAAAGGTCGGATTCTCCGACCTTTTTTGCGTTTTAAACCTTATCAAAATTAAATTCTAATCACCCGCATTATCGACATCAAGTTTTGGGTCTTTTTTAATTGCTATAGCAAGCATTTCTTGTGCAGTTTTGAAATCGCCTTGAACAACTTTAATTCTTGCGTATCTCAAATAACATTTTACGATATAAGAAACACCAACAGCATCTAGAATATCACCGCCGTTTTGGTTACAGAAATCAATAACCTTGTCGTAATAAGTTGAGGCTTTTTCGTATTCTTTTTTCTCTAAGTAAATATTTGCTAAACGATAGCAATATTCAATTTCATTTGAATTAATTTCAATTGCTTTTTCGTAATCACCAATCGCATCAATACCCATTCCCATGCGGACTTTTGCAAGTCCTCTCATGCCCCAATAAGTATCTTCATTCGGGTCTAATTCTATTGCTTTGGTATAATCTTTAATTGCATCTAAATATTGACCTAAATCATACTTAACCGCAGCAAGACTACTGTAACTTACCGCACTTGGATTAAGTTCAACGGCAGATTTATAAGCCTCTAAAGCACCTTGCTTATCATTTATTGCTTCTTTTGACATACCTAAGTTGCAATAATAGTCGGCTCTTGGAGAAAGTTCAATTGCTCTATTCAAATGTGCAATCGCATCATCAAAATAACCTAACTTAAATTCTGCCAAGCCTATAATTCCGTAATAATCGGCTTTTTCATCAATCTCTAAAAGTTCTTTTATTGTTAAAATGATTGAGTCGTATTTTTTTTCACCCAAATCTTGAACAATTTTAGTTAAATATACAACTATTTTCTCGTCTTTTTCTTTTGCGTCCATAAATTAATACCAATTAAAATATTTTTTTATATTATAACATATATTTTTTAAAAAGCATAAAAAAAGAGCCTACCTTTCGATAGACTCTTTTTATTTATATTGTTTACAATTTACTATTCAGTAATTTTGTCAACAACACCAGCACCAACTGTTCTACCGCCTTCACGGATAGCGAATCTCATACCTTCTTCGATTGCTACTGGAGCGATAAGTTCAACGTTCATTACAACGTTATCACCAGGCATTACCATTTCGCCTTCGAATTGGATTGAACCAGTTACGTCAGTTGTTCTGATGTAGAATTGAGGTCTGTAACCAGGGAAGAATGGAGTGTGACGACCACCTTCATCTTTTGTCAAAACGTAAACGTTTGCTGTGAATTTAGTGTGTGGGTGGATTGAACCAGGTTTAGCCAATACTTGACCACGTTGGATATCAGTTTTATCAACACCTCTTAATAAAGCACCGATGTTGTCACCTGCTTGAC
>CAVFCO010000089.1:0-11822 GCA_963620955.1 Alistipes senegalensis
ATCGAACATCTGCAGTCGCTGTCGCTAGTTTTTTATCAATAAGTGCATTTAATATTCATTATTCTGTAGAATTAAGATTTTACGGAACGTCAATATTTTTCGGACTTATGGCAACATACTTTTTCGTGAAATTTATGCAAAATTTTTATAAAAAATCTGCAATTCTGTATTCAATTTTCACATTATTGCTTTTATATACGTATAATTTTTCGTTTATGTATATTTTCTGCCAATTTGTGGTGGGTTTAGTTTATCTTTTACTAAAAGATAAAAAGAAATGTATACATTTCTTTTTACTGTACCTAATTGTATTCATTTTTTATTTACCAGTAATGATTATGATTCTTCATAATGTGATAACTTACCAAACCTCAATTTTAAAATTTGTTAGAGATGTGTTCTTTTTTGATATAACTTGGTTTTTGACATATTTTATTACTGTATTTTCAAATCTTTTTGACCAATTTATAATGAACGAACCTTTGTTGAATTTCTATTATTTACAAAATTTCTTAACTTGGAAAATGTTTTTCTTTGTATTTCTTCCAATGTTTTTAGGACTTTTGGGCTTAATATTAGGTTTTTCAAAATTAAAAAATAAAACCTTATTTTTATTCTCAGTACCAGCATTGTTATTGTTAGTTATTCAAATAATTCTTGTATTCAATCACTCGTTGGCTCTAATTTACCGATACACAATTATTACTACAACAATTTTATTGATTGTGTCAATTTTAGGTTATACAAATACCGAAAAACATAAAAAAATATGCTTAAGCCTCGTGATAGTTTGGTTTTTGCTAAACTTTGGTTCATATTTTGTTTTAACAAAAAACTTCCCTGTTTTAAATAGACAGGTCAAATATACTATTAATGTTAAAGAATCTGCGGATACTTTAAAAATTCAACCAAACGATGTCGTTTTAATTCCGTCTTATGATAAATTGTTTAAAAAAGAAGTCCCAAGTGGCAAACATTTTGACATTAATCTTTATGACTCGTTTTATTTAGGATTTCGCCCTCAAGATATTAATTTTGTGTTCGGTGAAGATTTAGCCAAAGTTTTAAATCGAAAAAATGCAAAAAGTTTGCTTTACGATTATATTGTTTTAGACAAACCGCTATTCTCTTTACAAAAAAATATGCAAGAACAAATTTTTTCTAAGATGAAATCAGGTCAACGTTTAATTTTAATCTCCGATGAAGAATTGAAAAATCTAAAACAAAACCAAGCCTTTTTGCGTCAAGGTTTAGGGTATTACCAAAGGAGTGCTATTGGAAATACACTAATGGCAAAAATCATTTCGGATATGATTGATTTTTCAAAACGAGATTTAAAATTTGTAGAATATCTTGAACCAAGTAATATGTTTTATATTTACGTGTTTAAAAAAGAATAAAAAAATAAAGGCGAAGCCGAAACGGCTTCGCCTTTATTTTTACTTAAATCTTCGAACAAACAAATCGAACGAATTAATCATAAACTCGATAACGTCTTTTATGCTAAGTTTTGATTGACCTTTTACACGGTCGATGAAATCAATTGGAATTTCGTAAGTTTTAGCACCTAATTTAACGCATTCAAACAAAATGTTCATTTGGAATGCGTAGCCGTTTACTTTTAAGTGTTCTAAATCAATTTGTTTAATCAAATCAACTTTTATCGCTCTAAATCCTGATGTGCAGTCTTTTACTTGCATTAACCCTGCGATAAATCGAGCGAAAATGTTTCCGTATTTACTGTTAAGTTTGCGAATTAATGCCCAATCTTTAGGGATAGAGCCACCTTTTATGTATCTTGAGCCGATAACAAAGTCATAACCTTCTTTTGTTGGTGGTAAGAGTTCTTTTAATTTCTCTGGTGCGTGTGAAAAATCTGAATCCATTTCGACTAAAATATCAGGATTAAGATTTTTGATTGCATATTTGAAACCCGCTTTATAAGCATTACCTAATCCACGAGTGTTGTTTTCTAACAAATAAATTTTGCTATTTTCTTGTTGAAGTCTTTTTACTATATCAGCCGTTCCGTCAGGCGAATTATCATCAACAATCAACGTATTAATATTGAAATCTCCGATTTCTGGAATAACTTGATATACCGCAGTTAAAAATGGTTCAATATTCTCCGCTTCGTTGTATGTTGGTAATACTATAGTTACGTTCATTAAAACTCCTTATAATAAAAATACAGAGTAACCCATAAGCCGTGTTCTGTTTTAGATAATCATCTGTCTGGGAATGTGATTGCTCACAAACTCTAGCGATTTGTCTGAAGTGGGCGGACAGCCTTTGTAACCTTCAAGTTAATCTTGCATTCGACTGGGGTTTACCTAGCCAATAACTCTCGTTATTGCTGGTGAAGCACTTATCTCACCGTTGCACCATCGCCTGTGATATTAAATCCATCGGCAGTCTATTTGCGTGCCGTTTTGCTCCTGTGGTACTCGGACTTTTGTCCTGCGTTCCTACGTCGCTGATATTATGTTCCATATTCCTCCGACGGCTCAACGCCATCGTGCGGTTATGAAACACCGGCTACCGCTTTCATTTCTGTGGCACTATCCACCGGTTCGCACCGTCCGGAGTTTCTCCGGCAGTCTGTCCTTGAATGCACGGACTTTCCTCACATTTCTGCGTGATTATCCGATTACTCTGTATTTTTATTTTAGCATAAAATTTTTAAAATTGAATAAGGTCATGTTTTAGTTATAGTGTAGATTTTACCTTAATAAGAATTGTTGCAGTAAGTCCATTTAGCACTATAAAAGTACTCAAAAAAGAGTTACAATGTTAGTAGTTGCTTAACTTACGCCACAGGAGGATTACAATATGAGTAAACTCTTAACATGTTTTATGTTTATCCTATTGGTTGGAATTGCTTTCTTAGAAATTACCACTCATTATTGTTCTTCGCCTGTCGGCTTGGGTTTGTTTGTTACGGCAATTGTTTCGCTTGTTGTTATTTTTAAGCACGGCTTTAGAAGAAATCTTACCAACCGTTTTCCGTACTAATTATTTATGATAAGTTTCGCCCTTAATAATTTTAAATGCTCTGTAGATTTGTTCTACAAGTATTAATCGTGCGAAATTGTGCAAGAACGTCATTTTTGAAAGGCTTAATTTGTAATCTGCTCTTTCTGAAACTTTATGTGATAAGCCGTGTGATGAACCGATTACGAAAATCAATTCGTTTACTCCAGAATTTACAATTTCGTTTATTTCCATTGCGAAATCTTCTGATGAAAGCATTTTTCCACCGATTTCAAGAGTTACAACAAATGCAGACGGTTTAATTAGGTCTAAAATTTTGTCTGCTTCCAAATCAAGTGAGCGTTGAATTAAGTTTTCATCTTTGATTTCAACCGGTTTTAATTCAGAAACTTCAATTGTTGTGTAAGGTGCAATTCTTTTCAAGAATTCATCTATACCGTCTTTTAAATATGGTTCGTTAACTTTGCCTAATGCGATAATTTTAATTTTCATTTGCTAAATATATAGATTGCGATGGGAACGCAAATTCTATTCCTTCCTGTCTGTATTGTTTAAGTATTTCCATTATAACATTTTCTCTAATTCGTCTGAAGTTTGTAACATCGCCGTAATTTACATAGGCTTGCATGTGAATATCTATTGAACTAGAGTTTAATTTTTCTATATAAACTAATGAATCGTTTGTTTCAACTTCATCGTTGTTTCTAAGTACGTCTTTTAGAATTTGAACGGCTTTTTCGATTTTTTCTGTTGGTGTGTCATAAGTTACTCCGATAACTTCATCAATTCTACGTTTTGGAATTGCAGAGATATTTGTAACAACCGCATTTGCAACAACATTGTTTGGCAAAATGATTATAGAATTATCCAATGTTTTGATTTTTGTTGAACGTAAATTGATATCAACAACAGTACCTTCAATATCGTTGATAATTACATAATCGCCCAAGTCGAAAATTTGGTCATATAAAATTGCGAATGAACCAAACACGTTTGCGATAGATTCTTTCGCTGCAAAACTGACCGCCATACCTACGATACCAAAACCTGCGATAAGTGATGTCATTGAGTATCCGTGGGCTTGCATTACTGATGCGACAATTATGAAAAGAATAAGAGTTTTTATAATTCTGTTTAAAATTGGGCAAAAACTCAATAATCTTGTGCTATTTTCATATTTTTTTATAATATTTTCTCTAAGTTTTTTGTCGATAAAATCAACAAGTTTTATACTCAATGTTACAAAAATTATAATTACGGCAAATTCAATAAATCCGTGAATGTGTAGTTTGAAAAAATCCATATATTTCCCTTGTCTGTGAATAGTTTTCTTCATGCTAAAACAGACAATAAACTATGTCAATATGGGTAATTCCTTGATTGTTTTTAGGTTTTTATTATAGAATATAAAAAACAGGAGAATTAACGTGAAAAAAGTTATTATATTATTATTTTTTATATTTTGTTTTGTCCCTTGCGTGAATGCCGAAGAATATTCGCAAGTTTGTGCAAATCATATTCTTGTGCCAACTGAAATGGATGCAATCAAAATCAAAAGTCAGATTAAAACTTTTGAGGATTTCAAATATTATGCAAGAATGTATTCTTCTTGTCCGTCATCACAACGTGGTGGGGATTTAGGTTGTTTTGGTCGAGGGCAAATGGTGAAACCTTTTGAAGAAGCATCTTTCAACGGTGCAATTGGCGAAGTTTCAGACCCTGTAAAAACACAATTTGGGTATCACCTAATTTGGGTTACTGGGAAATACTAATGCTAGGCAAGATGCCGTAATAAATACGGCATGACGAAGAATATTTGTAGTGTGATACCACAAATAAAAAAGACCTACTAGAAGTAAGTCCTTTAAATAGAGCGAAAGACGAGACTGTCTTACTCGTTCGCAATAAATAAAAATTCAAATTTTTGTGAACATTTTGTGAACATTGGAGCGAACGCAAAAAAATAACAAGACCTAAAAGCCTTGTTATAAATGGAGCGGAAGACGAGACTCGAACTCGCAACAACCTGCTTGGAAGGCAGGGACTCTAGCCATTGAGTTACTTCCGCATAGAGTTTTATTATTCAATTGTTTCTTGTTTCCGTAACTCAATGGCTTTTAATTGGACTTCGTTTCGCCTTGCTCACCGAGGAGTTACTTCCGCATAGAGTTTTTATAATTTAATTGTTTATATTCTTTATTTTGTTTGTCGTCATACCGTACTTGTTACGGTATCTTTAAATTCATCTCTGAACTGACTCCATTATAATTTAAACTCTTTTACAAGTCAAATGTTTAAATCTATTTTTTGTATACAAATATTATATAAGAATTATTTTTATCTTTTATTACATATTCAAACGATAAATTCAAGATTTATTTTACTTATTAAGGTTTGATATAGTGCAAGTTTGTATCGTTGTTCTATGTTTTCGCTTGGGAGAATAAGTTTTTCGTTTGGTGTCATGATAAGAATGCAAATCTTTTGATTTTTTTGTAATGAATTTAGATATGTTTTTCTAAGATATTCTCTAAGCGAAATTAATGGAATATCTGTTGTTAAGTAAGGTTTTAAGATTTCACTTTTATTTTCTCTGTTAATTTTTGTTGTTATATTTTTACCAAAAATTCTTTCTAAATATTTTTTATCGTTGTAAAAGCAAGATTTGTCTATATTTATGTCAATAAATGTAACTTCATTTTCTAAGAAAATTTTATAAACATAACCCGTTTCTGAGGTAAAAAAGTAATCTTTTGATGTTAAATTTATTGAATTTAAGTCTTTTTTTAAGTTTTCGTATAAGTCAAAATGTGTATAAATTACAGAATTTTTAAAAATGAGAATTGTAGATAATTGAATTGTAACTAGGATGATAAATAAAATTTGTCCTAAATTTTTGTGTTTTATACTATTGAATCCATAAGCAACAGCCAAAATTATTGCAGGAAAAGCAATTATAGTATGTCTTGCAATAACTCCCATTTTGCCCAAAGACGCCATTGTTATTTCAAAAATTAAAAAGATGATTGAGGGTAAAACTATTACTAAAAGGTTGTTATTTTTCTTTAAACCTTTAAATAAAGCATATACGCAAAGCAAAATCGGAAGTGTGCAAAAAAATAGTCCTTTGATGTTTATTAAAGTCAAAAGATTTATTTTCCATGAAAGGTTATTCATTGATGCGTAAAATAAATTTGAAAAATATGCTTGTGCAAAATTTAAAATAGACGTAATGTCAAAATAAAAAATGTCATTTGCAAAAGAGAATAATGTACTGTTATACAAAACGGAGGTTCTTATAAGAAAAATTATTGCCGGAATTGAGAAAGCAACTATAATTAATCCTGTTTTAAGATATTCTTTTGTTTTTTGTTTTGAAATGAAAAGGTAAATTAATCCAACTAAAAATTGGAAGAATACAAATATTATTCCAATATTAAATGTATAAATTAAAAGAACAGTCGATAATATTAAATCTAATTTGTGTTTATTTTCTCTCAAAAATGACAATTGAAAATATGTCGTCAAAAGGCTCAAAAGAACGGACATTCCATAAAATCGTATTTCTATAGAGTAATAAATAAAGAACACATTTATTGCGAGCAATATAGAAAAGAAATATCCAGTTTCTTTATTAAATAATTTTTTACCAACATAAAAACCTAAAGGTATGGTTAATGTTGAGATTATAGTGCCAAAAAGTTTATATATTAAAGCAGATTTGCCGAAGATGTTCCCAAAAATATGTGCGAATACAAAGTATACTGGCATGTGAACGTCTTCTCTCCAAAGAGAAGTTATAACATCAAGCACATTGTTTTGTTTTATAAAGTAAAGGCTGAATAATTCATCAAACCATACTCCACTGCGACAATAAAGTGAAATTCCTCTTAAAAGTATTGCAACTATTGTTATAAGAGCGACGCAGAAAACTTCTAACTTGTTCTCTTTTACATACTTTGTGATAGCGTTCATACAAAAATTATACCATGGTGGAATGCTGAAAGGGTAGTAAAATTTGCTTTCAAATTTTTATTGATCTTTTGGTCTACTAAAAATTGCTCAAACTTCAATCTAGTGATTGATGTTCCAAATGCAAAAAACATATAAACTAGTAATGTCAAAAGGAAAGACATCAAGAGATGTGTTAATGGACTACTAAAAAGGGGTGGAATTGTGAAACGCTTAATCACAACATTAATGATTTTATCAATGACTGTGTTAACAGCAAATGCGTCAACAGAGAAGAGTAATACTTTAAATGCTATTCAAATTGATTCTTTAAAAAGTACTTATAATATTACTTTGAATACTGATACTGATGTTGATGTTAAAAGAACTGTACAATCTTCAGATAATATGATTTTGACTTTGAAAAATATCAAACCTGCAAAATCATTAAATACAGTTTACAAAAATGCTACTGAAGTTGATAGTGTTATGGTTGAAGAAGTTGGTAACAACGCATTAAATATTAGCATTAAAGCAAGAAATATTTCAAATTCTGCAGTTAACGTTGAACCTGAAAAAGAAGAAGTTTTATCAACTCAATCTGTAATCACTCCTACTAAAAAACATAAAAAAGCAAAAAAAGAATCAATTGAACTTGCTTCACCTGTAGATTCTTATATGCCAGTTTACAATGACGATATTGACGATTTAGATGAAGAAGATAATTTTGCAGGTTTAGGCTTATTGGCAAAAATCAAAAATATTCTTTCTCAAGGTAATATTTCAAACATCATTACTGCAGGTTTAATCGGTATTATTTTATTCTGCGGAATTAAATTATTCAAAAAAGAAGAACCTGAAACAGTTATCGGACTTACTCAAAGTTTAAAAGAACGTGAAATGAACTTGTACAAAGATTTGTCAATGAACAGAGGTATCTCAGAAGCAATGTCTTTGAACAATCCTGTAGTTCCAAGCGTTGCTCCAAAAGAACAACCTGTAGCACCTGTAAGACCTATGGTTAACGCAAATGCAGGTTATGGTTTAAGAGCATACAAATCAAGTTCTAGAAATCCATATATGTCAGCAGACAATACTATGATGCAAAAATCTGTAGCACCACAAGTTGCTCCTCAAATTTCTACTCCTGTATCATCAGCAGTGAAACCTCAAATGAGAACAATGTCTACAGTAGGCTCAAGAGTTAACAATCCTATCAATAATTTGAATATCAATAGACCTATTCAAAACTCAGGTAACTCAATCGCTAAGGCCTCAAACATTGATAGTATGAAATTCTTAGACTCAATGGCTAAAATCTACGAAAAAAATGGTCGTTCAGATTTAGCACAAGGTTTAAAAGCAGGAATGCTTAAGGCAAAAGCCGATATTTAATTAATATGAGATTTGGATATTAAGTTATTTTATGACAAACATTAATAAACACATGACAACATTAACACGTGGGACATTAAGTCCCCTTTTTTTGCTTAAAAATTTAAACCAATAAAAAGGGCGGGACTTTTCAAAATGTTTTGAAAAGTCCCGCCTTAACCTTTATTTTAACGTCTATGCGTTGATTGAGTTTGCAATTTCTTTTGCAAGTGCTTCAATTTCTTCAACTTGGTTTTCTTGAAGTGCAGATTTTATTGTTGTTAAATCTTCGTTGATAATTTCCGTTCCGCCAAGTTTTAGAAGTGCCTCTTTCATCGCAGAACCACAGTTTGCAACCCAAGTTCCGTTTTGAATTAATGCATATTTTCTATTTTTCAAACCGTGAGCAACAACAGATTGGATTAAGTTATCCATTGTTACAAAAATACCGTTGTTGTAAGTGTTTCCTGCCAAAACTACGTGAGAATATTTGAACATTTCTGCCAAAATGTAAGAATTGTGGGTCATTGAAGTATCATACATTTTGATATTTTTAATTCCGTTTTCAGCAAGTTTTGTTGCAAGAACTTCCATTGCATTTTCAGTACCGCCGTAGATTGATGAATATGCAATAACAACACCTTTTTCTTCAGGTTCGTATTTTGACCATTTGTCATATTTTTTAACAAACATTGGTATATTTTCTTCTACGATTAAACCGTGAAGTGGGCAGATTCTTTTGATATCAAGTGTAGATGCTTTTTTAAGAACATTTTGTACTTGAACACCATATTTACCAACAATATTTGTGTAATATCTGCGTGCTTCATCAATGTATACTTCGTCAATTGTTGCTTCTTTGTCTGAAATATTTCCGTTTACAGAACCGAATGAACCGAATGCATCAGCAGAGAATAAAGTCTTGTTAGTGCTATCGTATGTAATCATTACTTCTGGCCAGTGAACCATTGGTGCAGAAACGAAGTGCAATTCGTGTTTACCTAAAGATAATGTGTCGTTTTCTTTTATGATTTTAAATTGAGTACTTTCTTTTACTTCAAAGAATTGCTTCATCATATCGCTTGCTTTTTGAGAGCAAACAACTTCTGCTTCTGGATATTTTGATAAAACTTCATCAATAAGTCCAGCGTGGTCAGGTTCCATATGTTGAACAATTAAATAATCAAGTTTTCTTCCGTTTAGAACTGCTTTTAAGTTTTGGAAGAATTGTTTTGCACAATGTTCATCAACAGTGTCGATTAATGCAGTTTTTTTGTCTGTTAAAACGTAAGAATTGTATGCAACACCGTGAGTTAGTGGATAAATTGCTTCAAAAATGGTTAATTTTCTATCTGAAACACCGATTCTATATAAATCTTCGTCAATTTTTCTATAATTATACATCTTTTTGCTCCATACTAGCCGATTACTGGTGCAACAAAAGTTCTAGTTGCAAGGTCTTTATCAAACATTAATAATGCTTTTTTGTCGTCGCCGATAAGTTTTAATGTTTTTAGAACGTTACCAACATTTGATTCTTCTTCAACTTGTTCTTTGATGTACCAGTCAATGAAAGATAGTGCTGCTCTGTCTTTTACTTTGTCTGCAACATCAGCAACACCGTTGATTAAAGATGTAACGTATTCTTCGTGTTCTAAAACTTGTTCGAATACTTCTAATGGAGTTTTTCCTTTAACTTCTGGTGCGTCAATTGACATAAGTTTTACACTGCCACCACGTTCTGTTAAGTAGTTCATAAAACCAACAGCATGAGCGTGTTCTTCTTGTACTTGAACGTCAAACCAGTTTACAAAGCCTTGTAGGTTTAATTCTTCAAAGAAAAATTTCATGCCTAAATATAAGTATTCTGAGTATAATTCTTTGTTAATTTGTTCGTTAATAATTTGCTCTAATTCAGGGTTAATCATAATTTTCATCCTTTCCATGTCTATGTATATTTCCATATCACATGATAGCACAAATTATAATTAAATTAAGACGAAATATTTGGCATGTATAAAATTTTTGTTAGGACTGAGGGTTGAAATTTATAAAAAATAGGTTATAATGTAAATATAATAGGTGGCTATCGGTTTCACCGATATTTAATGCCATTATAGTTTTATGAAACTAGCACTAGGACGGCAATCACGAGTGCTAGTTTTTCATTTTTAAAGTATAACGTTACTATAAAAAGTAAAATTAGCATGATTGACTTCGTCATAAGCCTCACCCCTTTCTTGACGTAAGAACCGTCATTCTAAAAAGAGTTTTGGCAACCACCTGTTTATATTTATTTTTCAATGTTCTTTGTGTGTTTATTCTAACAAAAATGTTAAATTAAGACATACTTTATCTTTACGATTTTTTATAAATATTCTCGTTTAAATGTTGCTAACTATTCTCAAATCAAATTTTATTAATTTTTCAAATTAAGATTATATAAAGTTTTAAAAAAATTAAAAATCTTGTTGTAATATTATTTTTGTAAAATATACATAATGACCAAAAGGGGGAAATATGAAAATTGGTATTTTAGGTTATGGTAACCTTGGTAAAGGGGTAGAAAGTGCTGTTAGACAAAACCCTGATGTTGAATTAGCAGTTGTTTTTACTCGTAGAAATCCTGCAGATATTAAATTAAAAACTGATAATATCCCAGTTGTTTCAGTAGATGAAATTGAAAACTGGAAAGGTAAAATTGATGTTTTAATTATTTGTGGTGGTAGTGCAACAGATTTACCTGTTCAAACTCCAAAATATGCAAAAATGTTCAATGTTGTAGATAGTTTTGATACTCACGCAAAAATTCCTCAACACTTTGCAAATGTTGATAAATCAGCAAAAGAAAATAATAACTTAGCATTGATTTCAGTAGGTTGGGATCCAGGCTTATTCTCTTTAAACAGAATGTATGCAAATGCAATTTTACCTGAAGGTAATGACTACACATTCTGGGGCAGAGGAGTTAGCCAAGGACACTCAGATGCTATCAGAAGAATTGAAGGCGTTAAAGATGCAAGACAATACACAGTTCCTGTTGAAAGTGTTCTTGAACGTATTAAAAACGGTGAATCTCCAGTTCTTACAACAAGAGAAAAACACACTAGAGAATGTTATGTAGTTCTAGAAGATGGTGCTGATGCAAAACGTGTTGAAAAAGAAATCGTAACTATGCCAAACTACTTTGATGAATACGACACAACAGTAAACTTCATCAGCGAAGAAGAATTAATGAGAAACCACAAAGGTATTCCTCACGGTGGTTTTGTAATCAGAAACGGCAGAACTGGTTTTGATAAAGAAAATACTCACACAATTCAATACAGTTTAAGACTTGATTCAAACCCAGAATTCACTTCAAGTGCTTTAGTTGCATTTGCAAGAGCCGTAAACAAAATAGCTAAAGAAGGCAGAACTGGTTGTATCACAATCTTTGATATCGCTCCTGCTTACCTAAGCCCAAAATCTGGTGAAGAATTAAGAAGCACAATGTTATAATT
>CAVFCO010000090.1:0-2444 GCA_963620955.1 Alistipes senegalensis
AAAAAGGCAATTTTTACATGGTTTTAGACTTTATATATATGTAGGTAAGGTTAAAATAATATATTTAGGTTAGGTTAATAAAAAGATGCAAAACGTATCAAAGTTTGTAGGTAATACTCCAAGTGTAAATATTTCTGTAAGCACACCAAGTGCCGGTTATATGTCAAAACCAGCAACAATGTCGCCAACAATGGTATTGAACAATGGTTGTTATCCTGCGGCTTATTACATGAATTCATTTGCGATGCCAGCAATTAACAAACTAAACCAAGTAGCATTGGAAAACCAAATGAAAGGCATAAACAAAGCAAACGAAGAGGCAAACTTACAAGGAGCACCTAAACCAATAGATGATAAAGAACCAATTCAAACAGTTCAAAAAGAACCACAAACACCAACAGGAGTTCAAACAAATCCAATAAAACAAGAAGTAGAAATTCCAAAAGAGTTGGTCGAAGCAATTCAAAAAATAGCAAAAAACACTTCTTCAAATCAACCAAAAATGGAATTGACTGACCACTACGTAAGAAACTTAGAAAGTTATTTAAACTCACAAGATACAAAATTAAGATTAATGGCTGGACAAGACGTAGTAGCAAGACTTCAAGAAGATACAGATAGAAAAGACAACCCAGCGTTAACCGCATTAACAAACAAAATGTTACAAGACCCTGAGTTAAGCATAAGAAGTTTATCATTAGCAGCCTTAGAGGCAAACTTAATAACAGGTGATGATTTTACAAATCAGTTATTAAAACAAATGTCAAAACAAAAACATGGCTCACAAGAGGCAGACATAGCAGACAAAATCTTATTAAGAATGCCTCAGTAAAACAAAAACAAAGAAAAACAAAGTAAACGAAATTATTAATCAAAAGGAAATAAACAAAATGTCAATGGCAATTCAAAACCCAACAGTCGCAACAGCAAACGCTAAAAAGTTCAATTTAGGAAACGCAGTTGCAAAAACAACAGGTTACGTAGGCTTGGCAGCGGTTGTTTACGATGCTCACAAATTAGGTAAAGTAAGAGCAGGTGAAACAAGACGTGAAGCAATTGCTACTGCTGGACTTGATGCATATATGGATTCAAAACAATTGAACAAACCAAGTTGTTTGATGAGTGAAATTCAAAACAAACGTTTCGATATGGAAATGAAAGGTCAATTGTTCAATCAAGTTAGAAACTTCTTCAATTCAGCAAAAGGTTACGTAAAAGGTGTTGCAGAATCATTGGTTTCAAACGTAGTACCTCTAGCATTAAGTGCAGTAACTGTATTGACAAAAGGTAAAGTTTCAAAAGTTGCAGCAACAGGCTTGGCAGCATACGGTGCAGTTGATGTAGCAAGAAATGCTTTCGGTGTAGGTAAAGAACATTATTTAAAATAAGTAGATAGAATATAAAAAAGGGCGATTTTGTTGAAAACAAAATCGCCCTTTTTTTGTGAATAAATAATTAAAAGAAAAGCCCGAATTTCTTCGGGCGTGTATCTACATAATGCAATTCTATTTAATTTTAAAGTAAATTCTAAAACATTGATAATGTAATTTTTTCTGCTAATTCGTCTGAAATGTTGCCAAATTCTGATTTTACAGTTGAAAGTTTAGATGCGAACTTTTCTTCAAAGGTTTTCATTGAAGCCGAAATTCTATCGGCACTTTCCTCGTTAACATAGGCTTTGACGTTGATTGCTCTCTTCTTTTGAACAGGTGCGGTAGTTGTTGCAGACATGTATTTGAATACATCATCTGCAGAAATTTGTTTGTTTGTAGTTGGTGTTGTTTGCGTAGTTTGTGTGTTTTTGTTTTCTTCTTTAACGTCAGTTTTAACGTTAGTTTTTGCTTGTTGAATACCAAGCAGTTGTGATTTGATTGCATTAATAGACATATTGACTCTCCTTATTCTCTTAACACAATCTATTTAATGATAGTTTTTTAAAAGTCAACATTTTTGTTTGAAAAATTTTAAAAATTATAAAAAAGATACCGGAATGGACTTTAGAATAACAATTAAACCTACGTCATGCCGTACTTGTTACGGCATCTTTTATAATTTACAGCCCCCGCAACCAGCCTCTCATAAACGATTATTAATCGTTTATTCGGCAGAGTGGGGTGACGTTATTTTCGTCATTCCGCATAAGTGAACGTTAGTGAACGCATTGCGGAATCTTTCATATTTAAAGATACCGCAACGGAGTGCGGTATGACGAAAGGTGCGGTTATTAGAGCAACCGTCACCCCGCACTTGTTGCGGGGTCTTATGGAAACATAATGTAGTTTAAAATGACACAATTTTCTTCACAAAAATGCAAATGTAAACAAATGTAAAACAATTTTTCAAATCGCTGAAAATCAGCGATAATCCTTAATAGAATAGAATAGAATAGAATAGAATAGAATAGAATAGAATAGAATAGAATAGAATAGAATAGAATAGAATAG